>JBBIPS010000201.1:0-6180 GCA_037442725.1 Burkholderiales bacterium
CGGGTGAACGCCGCGCACGCTGCGGCGCCGGGCTTCGACCGGCAGGGCGAAGCGAGCGACCGGGCGCGTGTCGACGCCGCGCTGCGCTGTCTGGTGCGCGACTTCGACGCCACGGCGGCGTTGCACCTCGAGTCGTGCGTGCATTGCGGCCTGTGCGCCGAGGCCTGCCATTTCTACCGCGTCACCGGCGACGCGAGGTACACGCCGGTGCACAAGCTCGAGCCGCTGCGCCGCGTCTACCGGCGCGAGCTCAGCGCGTGGGCACCGCTGGTGCGCGCGCTCGGCCTGGTCAAGCCGCCCGGCATCGACGAGCTGCAGCAGTGGCAGGAGCTGCTCTACGACTCGTGCACGATGTGCGGGCGTTGCACGCTGGCCTGCCCGATGGGCATCGACATCGCCGCGCTGGTCAGGCAGGCGCGCCACGCGATGTTCGAGGCCGGCCTGGAGCCCGAGCGGCTGGCGCTGATGGATCGCACGGCGCGGCGCTGGGGCAGCACCGCGACGCCGGGCGAGGACCTGCCCGAGATCCTGGCCGAGGCGTCGGCGCGGCACGGCGTGCCGATCGCCTGCGACTTGGAGCGCGCCGATATCCTCGTCACTGCCGCGCCGGCCGAACTGCTCGAGCACACGCAGGCGCTGGCCGACGCGGCCCGGGTCCTGAACCGCATCGGTGCGCGCTGGACGATGCACCGTGCCGGCTTCGATGCCTCCAACGTCGGCTTCAACAACGGCGACCTCGGCTTGCAGGAGCAACTCACGCGCGCACTCGTCGATACCGCGCTGAAGATCGGCGCCGGCACCGTGCTGCTGCCCGAATGCGGCCACGCCTACGGGGCCGCGCGCTGGGAGGCGGCGCGCTGGTACGGCCGGGCGCTGCCGCTGCGCATCGTGCACATGACCGAGTTCCTCGACGAGCTGATCGCCTCGGGCCGGCTCCGCGTCAACCGGATCGGCGGCACGGCGACCTTCCACGACCCGTGCCAGATCGTGCGCCGCGGTGGGCTCGAAGCGGCCGCGCGCCGCGTGCTGGTCGCGCTCGGCGTCGAACTCGTCGAGCTGCACGACCACGGCCTGACCGGCTACTGCTGCGGTGGCGGCGGCGGCGTCATCTCGAACCCGCGCGCCGCGCCGTTGCGCGCCAAGGTCTTCGAATTGAAGCGCCGGCAGATCGACGCCACCGGCGCCGAGCGCTTCGTCACGAGCTGTGGCCAGTGCCGCATCACCTTCGAAGAGGGCGCCCGACACGCCCGCTGGGACACGCCGGTGCAGAGCCTGCTCGAACTGGTGGCCGACAACCTGGCGGATTGATCCTGCCCGCCGCCGATGCAGCCGCAAGGGCTCGCGGCGGCTCGACCTCTCAAGCAAATGTCGCTGCGCCACTTTGCTTGAACCCCCCGCGGGGGGCGGGCTGGGCGCAGCCCGGCCCTGGGGGCGCTCAGCGGCCCGACTTCTGGTAGGTGCCGACGAGTTCGGCCTGCGCCAGCACGTGGCCGCGCATGGCCTGCTCGACCATCGCCTTGGTCGGCCGCTGCAGCGCCGCCAGCCAGGTGTCGAGCGCGTAAAGCTTGAAGAAGTAGCGGTGCCGGCCGATCGGCGGGCACGGACCGCCGTAGCCGGTGCGGTGCCAGTCGTTGAGGCCGTCGCGCGTGCCCACCGGCAGCGGGTGCCCGCCTTCGGGGATGCCGGTCGCAGCCGGCGGGATGTCGAGCAGCACCCAGTGCACCCAGGTGCGCTGCGGCGCGGCCGGGTCGGGGGCATCCGGGTCGTCGACGATCAGCACCAGGCTGCGCGCGGCCGGTGGCACACCGCTCCAGCGCAACGCCGGCGCGAGATCCCCGCCCTCACACGTGTGGCGGCGCGGGATGACGCCCATCGCATCGAATGCGCTCGAGGTCAGCTCCATGCCCGTGCTCATGCTCATGCTCCTTGCGGCCCGGCGTCGAGCATAGCGCCGTCGCGGGGCCGCGGCGCGGTGGACTCACGCCGCGGACCGGGTGGCCGCGGGCCGGCCGGCATCGCCCGGCGCACCCGGCAGACCGGGCTCGCGCAACTGCCGGCGCAGGATCTTGCCGAGGTGGGTCTTGGGCAGCGGCTCGTTGCGGAACTCGACGATCCTCGGGATCTTGTAGTCGGTCAGGTGCTGGCGGCAGTGCTCGAGCAGTGCGGCCTCGGTGAGTGCCGGGTCCTTTCTGACGACGACGAGCTTGACCGCCTCGCCCGAGCGCGCGTCGGACACGCCGATGGCCGCGACTTCGGCCACGCCCGGGTGCAGCGCGACGGCGTCCTCGATCTGGTTCGGGAACACCTTGAAGCCCGAGACGATGATCATGTCCTTCTTGCGGTCGGTGATCTTGAACATGCCGCGCTCGTCCATGAAACCCATGTCGCCGGTGCGCAGCCAGCCGTGCCGGGTGAACACCCTGGCCGTCTCCTCGGGCCGGTTCCAGTAGCGCGACATGACCTGCGGGCCGCGCACGCAGATCTCGCCGACCGCGCCGATCGCCATCTCGTTGTCGTCGTCGTCGAGGATGGTGGCCTGCGTCGACGGGATCGGCATGCCGATGACGCCGGTCCAGTCCTTGATGCCGAGCGGGTTGGAGATCACCACCGGCGCGGTCTCGGTCAGGCCGTAGCCTTCGATGATCGGCACGCCGGTGGCGCGCTTCCAGCGCTCGGCCACGACGCGCTGCACCGCCATGCCGCCGGCGCTGGCGACCTTCAGGCTGCGCGTGTCGACGTCGACGAAGCGAGGCTCTTCGAGCAGCGCACGGTACAGCGTGTTGACGCCGATGAGCGCCGTGAACGGGTACCGCTTCAGGTCGTGCAGGAACGCGTCCATGTCGCGCGGGTTCGTGACCAGGACGGTATGCGCGCCGATCTTCATGAACACCAGCGTCGAGGTCAGCGCGTAGACGTGATACAGCGGCAACGGGCAGACGAACACCTCCTTGCCTTCCTGCAGGTCCTGTGCGATCCAGGCCCCCACCTGCTGCAGGTTGGCCACCATGTTGCCGTGCGTCAGCACCGCACCCTTGGCCACGCCGGTCGTGCCGCCGGTGTATTGCAGGAACGCCATGTCGTCATGGTTGAGCGCCACCTCTTCGAGCGTCAGCGCGTGCCCGGCGCGCAGCGCCGCGTTGAACCCGGTCGCGCCCGGGATCTGCCACCGCGGCACCATCTTCCTGACGTACTTGACGACGGCGTTGGTCAACACCTCCTTGACCACCGGGAACATGTCGCCGACCTCGGTCGTGATGACCGTCGGATGCAGCGCTGGGTTGCGCCCCAGCACCTGCTGCAGCGTGTGGGCGAAGTTCTCGAGCACCACGATCGCCGCCGCAGCCGAGTCCTGCAACTGGTGCTCGAGTTCGGGGGCGGTGTATTGCGGATTGACGTTGACGACAACCAGGCCGGCGCGCAGCACGCCGAACAGCGCGACCGGGTACTGCAGCAGGTTGGGCATCATCAACGCGACGCGCTCGCCCTTGCGCAGGCGCAGCGTCTGCTGCAGGTAGGCGGCGAAAGCGAGGCTGGCCCGGTCGAGCTCGGCGTAGCTGATCGACGCACCCATGTTGCTGTACGCAGGCAGGTCGGCGAAGCGCCGGCAGCTTCGGTGCAGCACGTCGGCGAGCGACGCGAAGGCATGCACGTCGACCTCCGCGGGGATGCCCTGCGGGTAGCTGCTCAGCCAGATCCGTTCCATCCCGGCCCCTGGTCGCGGCCGTCGGCGCCGCGCACTGCCATCCGGCCGCCCGCTCAGCGGCCGGGCGAAGCCAGCGCCTGCGCGGCGCGCGCGAGCTCCGCGTCGACCTGTGCCTCGGCGGCGAGCCAGTCCTCGAGCTCATGGCCGTAGGCGCAGCCGCGCCGCTCGTAGCACAGGTAGGCCGCCTGGCGGATCATCGCTTCGCGCTCGGCGGCGTGCCCGGCCTGCTGCTGGCCGGCGGCCTGCGCGTGCGTCGCGGCGTGCGCGACCTTCTTCGCCGGCACGCGCTGCGCGTGGGTTGCGCTGCTGCCCGATGTCTGATGCTTCATGTCGTGCCTCCGCAGTGGGCCGGGATCGGTGCAGGCGGCCGGGTCGCGGCGGCAACACCACGCTGCAAGGCTAGGGGCAATCGACGCCGCCCGATTGACTGGACTCAATGGCGGCGCTCGAACGCCCCGCTCCGCGCTGGAGCGACCGGCGCGCCGGCAGCGCGGTGACCGGGACTGGGCGCGGTGGCGAATGCGCTGCCGTTGCGCTGTCTCAATCGCGCGCGCCGCCGGCTTCCTAGCATGGACCGGCGTGCCGGACCGGGTCTGGCGCTGCGCGTGTCCGCTCTGCCTGGTGGCACTCCTGGTCCGATGCGCGCCGTTGGAAAGGATCATCATGAAGACAGATGCACAACTGAAGAAGGACGTGCTCGCCGAGCTGGACTGGGAGCCGTCGATCAACGCGAGCCAGGTCGGCGTCGCGGTCAAGGATGGCGTGGTCACGCTCACGGGACATCTCGACACCTTTGCCGAGAAATACGCCGCCGAGCGCGCGGTGCAGCGCGTCCACGGTGTCAAGGCGATCGCCGTCGAGGCCGACGTCAAGCTCGAGCCCGGCCACCATCGCAGCGATTCGGAGATCGCCGCGGCGGCGGAGATGGCGCTGCAGTGGCACGCGCTGGTTCCGGCCGACCGGATCCAGGTCAAGGTGGAAAAGGGCTGGGTCACGCTCAAGGGCGAGGTCGACTGGGACTACCAGCGGCTCAACGCCGAGAAGGCGGTGCGCAACCTGACGGGCGTCGTCGGCGTCAGCAACGCCGTCGCGCTCAAGGCGTGCACCACGCCGGCCAACGTGGCCAACCGCATCCGTGACGCACTCAGCCGCCACGCCGAACACGAAGCCAGGCACATCGAGGTGATGGTCAATGGCGCGGTGGTGACCTTGCGCGGCAGCGTCGACTCGCTGGCCGAGCGCACCGCAGCGTACGGTGCGGCCTGGTCGGCACCAGGCGTGGCCAGCGTCGTCAACGAGATCCGGGTCCAGGCCTGAAGCCGGACCGCGCCCGGTCACCCCGGAGCCAGCGCAGCGGGCCGCGCCGGGTCGGTCCGCTGCCGGGCGATCGAACGCCAGGCCGTGTGGGCACGGACCCTGGAGACGCGCGGCGCGGTCCGCTGCCGCGGTGCGACTTGACGCGTTTGAATGCGGCGCCGTCGCGGCGCGGCAGGTCGTCGCGGCAGACCGTCAGTGCGCTGCCGCGGCGTGGCCGCGCCGGCGCACCAAGGCCTTGCGCAGTTCCTCGGTCCACAGCACCGCGCTGGCCAGTGCGAGCAGCGCTGCCAGGGTCGATCCCGACAGCGCGACGGTGTGGAACATCGCGTTCAGCGGTGCCGCGAACAGTACCGCGGCCTGCAACAGCACCGACAGTGCCAGCCCCGCAAGCAGCCAGGGATTGCCCAGGACACCCAGGCGCAGCGTCGAGCGCGTCGCGCTCTGGCAGTTCACGACGTTGAACCACTGGCACATCGCGAGCAGCGTGAAGGTCTCGGTGCGTGCGGCGCCGATGTCGGCGCCTGCGCTCGTGCGCCACGCGAACCAGCCGAAGGTCACCAGCGCCGAGGCCGAGGCCATCAGCGCACCGCGCGCGAGCATGGCGCGGTCGACCAGGGGTTCGTCGCGTGGCACCGGGGCGCGGCGCATCGTGTCGGCATCGGGCGGGTCGAGCACCAGGTTCACCGTCAGCGTGCCCTCGGTGACGATGTTGATCCACAGGATCTGCACCGCCGCCAACGGCAACGGATAACCTGCAACCAGCGCGGCCAGCAGCACGACCACCTCGTCGATCGAGGTCGCGAACAGGGTCAGCATCACCTTCCTGAGGTTGTCGTGGACGACGCGCCCCTGCTCGACGGCGCCGACGATGGTGGCGAAGTTGTCGTCGCTGACGACGACGCGGGCCGCGCTCTTGGCGACCTCGGTCCCGCTGCGCCCCATCGCGACGCCGACGTCCGCGCGCGCCAGCGCCGGCGCGTCGTTGACGCCGTCGCCGGTCATCGCGACGACTTCGCCGCGCGCCTGCAGCGCTTCGACGATGCGCAGCTTCTGCGCCGGCTGCACCCGCGCGAAGACGGCGATGTGGGCCAGCCCGTCGTGCAGGTCGGCCTCGCCCATGCGTTCGAGCTCGCTGCCGTCGACCGCGCGGTCGTCGGCGC
>JBBIPS010000202.1:0-6118 GCA_037442725.1 Burkholderiales bacterium
GTCGCGCAGCACCGTCTCGATGGCGCGCAGCATGGCGTCGTGCGCGTCACGGTGGCCCAGGAAGTCCAGCATCATCGCCGCGCTCCACACCATCGCCACCGGGTTGGCGATGTTCTTGCCGTAGATGTCGGGCGCCGAGCCGTGCACCGGCTCGAACAGGCTCGGGAACTTGCGCTCCGGGTTCAGGTTGGCCGACGGCGCGATGCCGATCGTGCCGCAGGCGGCCGGGCCCAGGTCCGACAGGATGTCGCCGAACAGGTTCGTCGCCGCGACGACGTCGAAGCGCTCGGGCTGCAGCACGAAGCGCGCGCACAGGATGTCGATGTGCTGCTTGTCCCACGTCACGTCGGGGCAGCGTGCCGCGGCCTCGGCGGCGCGCTCGTCCCACCACGGCATGCTGATCGAGATGCCGTTGCTCTTGGTGGCCACCGTGACGTGCCTGCGCGCCCGCGTGCGCGCCAGCTCGAAGGCGAAGTTCAGCAGCCGCTCGCTGCCGATGCGCGTGAACACCGACTCCTGCAGCACGAACTCGCGCTCGGTGCCGGCGAACATCAGGCCGCCGATCGACGAGTACTCGCCCTCGGTGTTCTCGCGCACGATCAGCATGTCGATCTCGCCCGGCTTGCGCGCGCTGCCGTCGCGGTGCACCAGCGGGCACGGCACGCCTTCGAACAGCCGCGCCGGACGCAGGTTGATGTACTGGTCGAACTCGCGCCGGAACTTCAGCAGCGAACCCCACAGCGAGATGTGATCGGGCACCCGCTCGGGCGCGCCAACGGCGCCGAACAGGAGCGCGTCCATGCCGCCGATCTGGGCCTTCCAGTCGTCGGGCATCATCTGGCCGGTCCGGGCGTACCAGTCGCAGCTGGCCCACTCGATCGGCGTCAGCTCGAGCGCCAGACCGAAGCGCCGCGCCGCGGCCTCGACGACGCGCCGGCCCTCGGGCATCACTTCGCGGCCGATGCCGTCGCCGGGGATCAGCGCAATCCGGTGGGGGGTGGTCATGCGTGGCGTCCATCGATGGGAAAGCATCGATCGTAAAGCCTGGCCGGCATGTCGCAGGCGTCGGCCATCGGCCGCCGGCCGTGCGAATCAATGATCTCGATCAAGGCCGACCGACGGGTTCCGGCGTAGCCTGCACGGTTGCCTTTCATCCTGCGCGGCGCGGCGACTCGCCGGGCCCACCCGCCATGCCGCTCGCACCCGCCAAGACCCTCGGCATCGCGCCCGACCTCATTCCAATGCTGGCCGCCAGCGGCCTGAACGCGCTGCGGCTGGCCGGCCGCACGCTGCTGCCGATCGTTCAGGGCGGGATGGGCGTGGGCGTCTCGGCGCACCGGCTGGCCGGCGCGGTGGCCGCGCTGGGAGGCGTCGGCACGCTCAGCTCGGTGGACCTCAGGCGCCACCACCCCGACCTGATGGAGCGTACCGACGGCCCGGCCACACGCGCCAACAGCGACGCCGAAAACAAGGTGCTGATCGACGCCGCCAACCTCGAGGCGCTCGAGCGCGAGGTCAAGGCGGCGCGCACGACCGCAGCGGGGCTGGGGCTGGTCGCGATGAACGTGATGCGCGCGGTGAGCGACTACGCCGCGTATGTCCGGCGTTCGCTCGAAGCCGGCGTCGACATGCTGGTGGTCGGCGCCGGGCTGCCGCTGGACCTGCCCGACCTGGCCGCCGAGCACCCCAAGGCGCTGCTGGTGCCGATCCTGTCCGACTCGCGCGGCGTCGCGCTGATCGTCAGGAAGTGGGAGCGCAAGAAGCGCCTGCCCGACGCGATCGTCATCGAGCACCCGCGGCTGGCCGGCGGTCACCTCGGCGCCGCCAGGATCGCCGACCTGGACGACCCGCGCTTCGAATTCGAACGCGTGCTGCCCGAGTCGATCGAGTTCCTGCGCAAGTCCGGCATCGAGCGCGAGATCCCTCTCATCGCCGCCGGCGGCATCCGCAGCTGCGAGGACATCGCCCACGTGCAGTCGCTCGGCGCCGCCGCCGCGCAACTGGGCACGCCGTTCGCCGTCACCGCCGAGTGCGATGCCAGCGACGCGTTCAAGCACGTGCTGGCCGAGGCGCGCGACGAGGACATCGTCGAGTTCACGAGCGCCGCGGGCCTGCCCGCGCGTGCCGTGCTCACGCCGTGGCTCAAGGCCTACCTGCACCACGAGGTCAGGATGCAGGCCGCGCGCGCCAAGCGGCGCTGCACCAACGCGTTCGACTGCCTGGCGCAGTGCGGCCTGCGCGATGGCCTGGCGGGCTGGGGCCAGTTCTGCATCGACACCCGGCTGGCCGCCGCGTTGCGCGGCGACGTCAAGAACGGCCTGTTCTTCCGGGGCGTCGGTGCACTGCCCTTCGGCGCCCAGATCCGCAGCGTGCGCGAGCTGATCGAGCGCCTGCTGACGCGCGGCATGGCGGCGCCGCAGCCGGCTTGAGCCGGCGCGAGCCCAGACGGCGACGATGCGTCGGCCGCAACGGCGTCGTGCTTCACTGCGCGGCCCGGCACGCCGGACGCCGGCGACACGCCACGCCGTTCGCTCGGGGATCGACGCGGCCACGACGCCGTGACGGATGAATCCGGCTGCCTGCGGCGGCACGATAATCCCGGCCGATGGACACCCGCCAGTTCGACCTGCCGCGCTACCTGTCGGTGCTGCCGCTGTTCAACGAGTTGAGCGCGGATGAGCTCGAACGGATCGCCGCGGGCTGCCAGTTGCAGCGCCTGGCGCGGGGCGACATGGTGTTCCATGTCGGCCAGCCGTGCGAGGAGTTTCACGTCACGGTGGTCGGTCAGGTCAAGCTGTTCGCACTGTCGCCTTCGGGGCAGGAGAAGGTGATCGAACTGGTCGGCCCGGGCAGCAGTTTTGCCGAGGCACTGATGTTCACCGGCAGGCCCTACATCGTCAGCGCGCAGGCACTCACCGACACGCTGCTGCTGAAGGTGAAGAAGGAAGCCGTCGTCGCAGAGATCGAACGCGACCCGAAGTTCGCGCTGCGCATGCTGGCCGGAATCTCGCGCCGGCTGCATGGCCTGGTGCACGATGTCGAGGCCTACGCGCTGCACAGCGGGCTGCAGCGCGTGATCGGCTACCTGCTGCGCGAGCAGGACGGCGAGGCCGACCCGCAACGTGCCGCGGTCACGGTCACGCTGCCGGTGAGCAAGGCGACGATCGCCTCGCGGCTGTCGCTGACGCCCGAGTACTTCTCGCGCGTGCTGCACGAACTCGAGGGCGCGGGGCTGATCGAGATCGACAAGCGCGACATCCGCATCCCGGATGTCGAGCGCCTGTCGAACTACCAGCCGCTGAGCTGACGCGCGACGGCGCGTCCGCGTCGCCCGGCCGCTGCGTCACTGGCGTGGCGCGGGCTTGAAGTCGTTGTCCACCAGCGGCTTGGCATCGACCTGCTGGACGTGGCAGCTGTTGCACTGGTAGCGCAGCATGTTCAACTGCGGCTCGGCGTTGCGGTCGGCCGTCTTGATCAGGTGACTCTTGCCGACCATCGGCATCTTCCTGCCCTTGAAGTCGTCGCTGTTGTGGCAGTCCCAGCAGTCGTTGGCCTGTGGGGTGATGTCGTAGCCTTCGACGCTGTGCGGCACCAGCGGGGGTTGACCGTCGAAGCTGCGCTTGATGAGCGCGAACTGGCCGGGCCGCTGGCCCTGGTAGGCCTTGACATCGGGCGCGCTGTCGGCGCTGTCGACACCGGCGCTGCGCAGGCTGCTGACCGGCGGCGCGGTGGCGGCGCAGGCGGCCACCGCGATGGCCAGCAGCGCGGCGATCGAAACTCCGAGGGGCGTGTTCATGATCGGGTCTCCACGAGTGAAAGGGTCGATGAATTCAGCGCGCCGGCAGCGCGCGATCGATCGGCTTGGCGGCGCCGGCGGCGAAGCGTGAGCCGAACGAGAAGACGTCCTTCGAGCAGACGTCGATGCACCTGCCGCAATTGGTGCAGTTGCCCGACAGGATGACCGGCCCGGCGCCCTTGGCGGCGCCCTTCAGAGGCAGCCTGATCACCTGCTGCTCGGGGCAGACGGTGAAGCAGTCCAGGCAGTCGTTGCAGGCCTGGCGCCTGCCGGCCGACACGCGCACCAGGCTCCAGCGCCCGAGCACGCTGTAGAACGCGCCGACCGGGCACAGATGGCTGCACCAGCCGCGCTTCATCACGAACAGGTCGAACAGAAAGATGCCGGCGATCAGCAGCCAGCCCGCGCCCATGCCGAACATCAGCCCGCGCGGCAGCATCGACACCGGGTTCACCAGTTCCCAGACGATGCCGCCGCTGGTCGCTGCCAGCAGCAGGATGAGCCCCAGAATCCAGTAGCGCGTGGCGCGCGTCAGGTCGGCGCCGCCACGGATGTCGAGCCGGCGCCGCAGCGCGCTGGCCGCGTCGGTGACGAGGTTCACCGGGCACACCCAGGCGCAGTAGACGCGCCCGCCTACGGCCAGGTAGAAGACGAAGATGATCGCCGCACCGATCAGTGCATTGCGCTCGGGCACGTGGCGCGCCAGCAGCGATTGCAGCAGCACCAGCGGGTCGGCCAGCGGCAGCGTACCCAGCGTCAGGCTGTAGTTCAGGTTGCCCTTGACGAGCCACCAGCCGAACCACGGGCCCATCAGGAACAGGAACAGGATCGTGAGCTGCGACGCGCGACGCAGCAGCAGGAAGCGGTGGGCGCGCCACCAGCCCTTGGCTTCGATGGCTTCCCGCGCCAGTTCGAGGCGTGGCCGACTCATCTTGGCGCCTCACCCGGAAACGACGGGCCGTTCCCGGGTATCCTCGCCCCCCCGGGGGGCGGACGACGTAGGTCGTCGGCCTCGGGGCGCTCTTCCGGCAGCGGCGCGCTGCCCGCCGGTACGGCGCTGCCCGGGTCCCAGTGGCCCGGCAGTTGCACTCCCTCGGGCAGCCGGTCGGGCAGGTCATCGATACTGCGCTGCTCCACCAGCGATCGGCCGCCCGCCTTGCGCCTTTCTTCCCAGCCGAGTCGGTAGTGCGCGCCGAGTTCGCCCTTGGCCAGCTTGACCGGGTAGACCTTGATGGCCGCCACCTGCAGCACGCACGACGCTTCGCACTTGCCGCACCCGGTGCAGGCGTCGGAGTGCACGGTCGGCAGGAACAGCGTGTGCTTGCCGGTGCGCTCGTTGTGCTGCGGATCGAGCGTGATGGCCTTGTCGATCGCAGGGCAGACGCGGTAGCACACATCGCAGCGCAGGCCCAGGAAATTCAGGCAGGTCTCGTGGTCGACCAGCACCGCCAGGCCCATCCTGGCTTTCGTGATGTCGGTCAGCCGTGGGTCGAGCGCGCCGGTCGGGCAGGCCTTGACGCACGGGATGTCCTCGCACATTTCGCACGGCTTGGCACGCGCCACGAAGAACGGTGTTCCGGTGGCCACGGGCTGGCCTGGCGTGGCGAGTCTGAGGATGTCGTACGGGCAGTCGCGAACGCACAGCCCGCAGCGGACGCAGGCCGACTGAAACTGGTCTTCCGGGCCCGCGCCGGGCGGGCGGATCGCCCCCGCCGGCAGCGCACTGGCCTGCCGGCTGACCAGCCCCAGCCCCAGGCCCAGCGCGCCCACGCCGCACACCATCTTCGCGCCATCGAAGACGAAGCGGCGGCGCGCGGCGGGGTCGGGCTGAGTCATGGTGGGCGTCCGCCCCGGTCAGACCTTGACGACCTTGCAGGCGCACTTCTTGAAGTCGGTCTGCTTGGAGATCGGGCAGGTGGCATCGAGCGTGAGCCGGTTGACCAGCCGGTGCTCGTCGAAGAAGGGCATGAACACGACGCCTGGCGGCATTTTGTTGCGGCCGCGCGTCTCGACCTTGGTCGTGACCTCGCCGCGCCGGGTCGACACCTTGACGCTGTCGCCGCGCTGCAGGCCGCGCTTCCTGGCGTCGTCGGGGTTCATGTAGAGCCACGCATCGGGCATCGCGCGGTACAGCTCGGGCACGCGCCGCGTCATGCTGCCGGTGTGCCAATGCTCGAGCACGCGTCCGGTGGAAAACCACAGGTCGTACTCGGCATCCGGCGCTTCGGCCGCCGGCTGCCAGGGCAGGGCATAGATGACGGCCTTGCCGTCGGGCTTGCCGTAGAACCTGACGCCCTCACCCTTCTTGACATACGGGTCGTA
>JBBIPS010000203.1:0-6094 GCA_037442725.1 Burkholderiales bacterium
TCTGCGCGCGCCAGACCAACGATCGTGAGGCGGCCGTGCGCGTGGCGGGCGCCCTCGAGACGCTCTGGCCCCGGTCGGCGAGCGCGATCGACAGCGCGGCCACCAGCCGCAGAGTTCGCATCAGGGCAGACATGGCATGCTCCTCGGGTCCGCGCTCGCCGAGCCGGGCCTCACCTCGGTGTGGCGTCGGGGTCGCGTCGTGCGCGTGACGCGGCGTACCGGCAGCAGCGCCGCACGCCGGCCGGCTGCGATCTTCATTGCGCGACCGGCGCGATGCGCGAGTATTCGTCCTGGCCCTGCGAGCGCTTGCGCATCTGCTGCTCCCAGCTCGCCGCGTCGCCGCCCGACCAGCCTGCGGCCATGCCCGGGCGCTGCGCCATCTGCCAGGGGTGCTCGTCGGCCTTGCGCGCGCTGGCGTCGGCGGTCTGCGGCTTCTCGGTGCAGGCGGCCAGGCCGAATGCCAGACCCAGCAGCGCCAGGGTTCCCACTGTCGTCGACTTCATGATTTGCCGGCCTCCGCCTTTGGTTGCGCCGCGCTGCCGCCCGCCACCGGCCTGCCGTAGGCGGTGCCCCAGCCCCAGATCTCGCTGCCCTTGCCGCGCGCGAGCACGCGGTGGCGGAAGATGTCGGCCACGACGTCGCCGTCGCCGCCGAGCAGCGCCTTGGTCGCGCACATCTCCGCACACGCCGGCAGCTTGCCTTCGGCCAGGCGGTTGCGCCCGTACTTCTCGTATTCGGCCTGGCTGCCGTTGGCCTCCGGGCCGCCGGCACAGAAGGTGCACTTGTCCATCTTGCCGCGCAGGCCGAAGGCGCCGTTGCTCGGGAACTGCGGCGCGCCGAACGGGCAGGCGTAGGCGCAATAGCCGCAGCCGATGCAGACGTCCTTGTCGTGCAGCACGACGCCCTCGTCGGTGCGGTAGAAGGTGTCCACCGGGCACACCGCCATGCAGGGTGCGTCCGAGCAGTGCATGCACGCCACCGAGATGCTCTTCTCGCCCGGCACGCCGTCGTTGAGCGTGACGACGCGGCGCCGGTTCACACCCCACGGGATGTCGTGCTCGGCCTTGCAGGCGGTGACGCAACCGTTGCACTCGATGCAGCGCTCGGAGTCGCAGATGAATTTCATGCGGGCCATGTTCAGCTCTCCTGGCGATCGAAGCGGATGGGGTGCGCGTTCATGCCGTGGCCTTCTCGATCTGGCAGACGGTGGTCTTGCTCTCCTGCATCATCGTCACGCTGTCGTAGCCGTACGTCGTGGCGGTGTTGACGGCCTCGCCGCGGATCACCGGCTTGGCGCCGTCGGGGTAGTAGGGCGCCATGTCGAGGCCGCCCCAGTGGCCCGAGAAGTGGAACGGCAGCCACACCGTTTCGGCATCGACGCGTTCGGTCACCAGCGCCTTGACCTTGAGCCCCTTGAAGTCGGCCAGACCCTGCATCGACGGCGTGCGGACCCAGACATCGTCGCCATTGCGGATGCCGCGGTCGTTGGCGGCCTTCGGGTTGATCTCGACGAACATCTCCTGCTGCAACTCGGCCAGCCAGGGGTTGGAGCGCGTCTCCTCGCCGCCGCCCTCGAACTCGACCAGCCGGCCGCTCGACATGATCAGCGGGAAAATCTTGCCGATGTCCTTGTTCTTCTCCTGCACGCTCTTGTACAGCGTGGGCAGGCGCCAGAAGGCCTTCTTGTCGTCGTGCGTCGGGTACTTGGCGATCAACTCGGGACGGGTGCCGTACAGCGGCTCACGGTGCTGCGGAATCGGGTCGGGGAAGTTCCAGACCACGGCGCGCGCCCTGGCGTTGCCGAACGGGTGGCAGCCGTGCGCCATCGCGACGCGCTGGATGCCCCCGGACAGGTCGGTCTTCCAGTTCTTGCCTTCGGCGGCCTTCTGCTCGGCCTCGGTCAGGTCGCCCCACCAGCCCAGCTTCTTGAGCAGCAGGTGGTCGAACTCGGGATAGCCGGTGGTGAGCTCGGCGCCCAGGGAATGCGAGCCGTCGGCGGCCAGCAGCGAGACGCCGTCGCGCTCGACGCCGAAGTTGGCGCGGAAGTTGCCACCGCCGTTCATCACGTGCCGGCTGTTGTCGTACAGGTTGGGCGAGCCCGGGTGCTTCAGCTCGGGCGTGCCGTAGCACGGCCACGGCAGTCCGAAGTAGTCGCCGTCGAGCTTGTAGCCGGTCTCCTTGTCGACGCCGCCCTTGGCCTTGAGCGTCTTGACGTCGAAGACCTGCATGTTGCGCATGTGCGCCTTCAGCCGCTCGGGGCTCTGGCCGGTGTAGCCGATGGTCCAGACGCTGCGGTTGATCTCGTGCAGGATCGACTCGGTCTCGGGCTCCATGCCGCCCTTGCCTTGCACCATCTTGTAGTTCTTGACCAGCTCCTTGCCGAAACCGAGCTTCTCGGCGAGTTGGTACATGATCATCTGGTCGGTGCGGCTCTCCCAGAGCGGCTCGATGACCTTCTCGCGCCACTGCAGCGAGCGGTTCGACGCGGTGACCGACCCGCTGGTCTCGAACTGCGTGCACGCCGGCAGCAGGTAGACGGCGCGGTTCGGGTTCAGCGCCTCGGGCCGGCCCGGCATCGCCGCCATTGCCGCCGTGGCCGACGGGTAGGGGTCGACCACCACCAGCAGGTCGAGCTTGTCCATCGCCGTCTTCATCTCGAGACCGCGAGTCTGCGAGTTGGGCGCGTGGCCCCAGAAGATGAGGCCGCGCAGGTTCGAGTCCTGGTCGATCAGCTCGTTCTTCTCGAGCACGCCGTCGATCCAGCGCGACACCGTCATGCCCGGCTTGCCCATCATGCCCGGGGCGTACTGCTTCTTGATCCATTCGAAGTCGACGCCCCAGACCTTGGCGAAGTGCTTCCACGAACCCTCGGCCAGGCCGTAGTAGCCGGGCAGCGAATCCGGGTTGGGTCCGACGTCGGTGGCACCCTGGACGTTGTCGTGGCCGCGGAAGATGTTGGTGCCGCCGCCGCTCTTGCCGACGTTGCCCAGCGCGAGTTGCAGGATGCACGAGGCGCGCACCATCGCGTTGCCGATCGTGTGCTGGGTCTGCCCCATGCACCACACCAGCGTGCTGGGCCGGTTCTCGGCCATCGTCCTGGCCACCTGCAGGCAGCTGGCCTCGTCGACGCCGCAGGCCTCGAACACCTTGTCGGGCGTCCACTTGGCGAGCACGTCCTCGCGCACCTTGTCCATGCCGTAGACGCGGTCCGCGATGTACTGCCTGTCTTCCCAGCCGTTCTTGAAGACGTGGTAGAGCACGCCGAAGAGGAACGGGATGTCCGAGCCCGAGCGGATGCGCACGTACTGGTCGGCCTTGGCCGCCGTGCGCGTGAAGCGCGGGTCGACGACGATCATCTTGCAGCCGTTCTCCTTGGCATGCAGCATGTGCAGCAACGACACCGGGTGCGCCTCGGCGGCGTTGCTGCCGATGTAGAGCGCCGCCTTGGCGTTCTGCATGTCGTTGTAGGAGTTCGTCATCGCGCCGTAGCCCCAGGTGTTGGCGACGCCGGCGACGGTGGTCGAGTGGCAGATGCGCGCCTGGTGGTCGGTGTTGTTGGTGCCCCAGAAGCTGATCCACTTGCGCATCAGGTAGGTCTGCTCGTTGTTGTGCTTGGACGAGCCGACCAGGAAGATCGAGTCCGGCCCGCTCTGCTTGCGCAACTCGAGCATCCTGGCGCTGATCTCGGCGAGGGCCTGGTCCCAGCCGATGCGCTGGTACTTGCCGGCGACGAGCTTCATCGGGTACTTGAGCCTGAACTCGCCGTGGCCGTGCTCGCGCAGTGCCGCGCCCTTGGCGCAATGCGCGCCCATGTTGATGGGCGAGTCGAACACCGGCTCCTGGCGCACCCAGACGCCGTTCTCGACCACCGCGTCGACCGCGCAGCCGACCGAGCAGTGACCGCAGACGGTGCGCCTGACCTGCACGCCCTTGCCGGCGCCGTCGGCCGGTTTGTCGCTGTCGGCGGCCCTGGCCTTCCTGACCAGCATGAGTTGCGAGGCGGCGATGCCGGCGCCGACGCCCAGGCCCGAGCGGCGCAGGAACAGACGCCGATCCATCGTCGGGATCGCGCGTGCGATGCCGCGCGCCAGGCTGGCCACCAGCGGTGATGCAGGCAACCCGGTCGGGGCGGTGGAGGGGGTCTTGCGTGTGAGCAGCATGATGTCTCCCGGGGCGGTCAGACCTTGGCGGTGCGGTAGTACTGCAGCACGTGCTCGGTCAGTCGGTAGCCGTCGCCTGGCTGCGGCAGCGTCCTGGCCACCGGCTCGGCCGGCCCGGCCTGGCGCAGCAGCGGCAGCGCCGTTGCCGTGGCCGCCAGCGCACCTGCGGTGCCGACCCCGGCAAACATGCGGCGTCGTGACAGTTGGGTTCGTTCGGTCTTGCTCATGATGGGCTCCAGGCGGGCAGACCCATGCATGCGTCTGCATAGGTTCACGATGAATTAGGGGGCAGGCAAACCCGTGCTTCAATCGGGTGCCACCCTCGGTTCGGTGCGTCATCCTGTCGCAGGCAGCGCGACAATCTGTCGCAATCGGGGGCCATGCGGAGGCCATCCGAACCAGGCCGCGCGCGTTTCTACAATGCCGCGCCGTCGTCACCGCCTGCCATGACCGACAACCGTCCCGCCGCATCCGCGTCACCGTCGCGCTGGCCACTGGCCAGCGTGCTGGTGGTCGACGATGAGCCGGGCATGCGCAACTTTCTCGACAAGACGCTGCTGCCGCGCGTCGGCCAGGTGTTCTGCGCCGGCAGCGCCGAGGCCGCCGACGAGCTGGTGCGGCGCCACCGCTTCGACCTCGTCGTGCTCGACGTCGCGCTGCCCGGCAAGAGCGGCATCGCCTGGCTCAAGGAGTTGCGCGAGCGCGGCTTCGCCGGCGAGGTGGTGCTGATCACCGCGTTTGCCGACCTGGACACGGCGATCGAGGCGCTGCGTGCCGGCGCCGGTGACTTCATCCTCAAGCCGTTCCGCGTCACGCAGATCCTGAACGCCGTGGCGCGCGCGCTCGAGCGTGCGCAGATGCGGCGCGAGAACTGGGTCCTGCGCCGCACGCTGCTGCAGCGCACGCCGGCAGCCGACGGGCTGGTCGGCCGCTCGATCGCCATCAAGGGGCTGCAGACCGCGATCCGGCGTGTGGCAGGCGTGGACTCCACCGTGCTGCTGTGCGGCGAGTCGGGCACCGGCAAGGAGCTGGCGGCGCTGGCGGTGCATCACCACAGCGCGCGCTCCGGCGGGCCGTTCGTGCCGGTGAACTGCGCGACGATGTCGCCCGAGCTGATCGAGAGCGAGCTGTTCGGCCAGGCCGCGGGCGAGCGCGGGGCGCATCAGCCGCGCGACGGCCTGTTCGTCTATGCCCAGGGCGGCACGCTGTTCCTCGACGAGATCGGCGAGCTGCCGCTGGCACAGCAGGCCACGCTGCTGCGCGTGCTGGAGGACCACCGCATCCGTCCGCTCGGCAGCGAGCAGCAGATCCCGGTCGATGTGCGCATCGTCGCCGCCACCCACCGCCGCCTGACCGACGAGGTGGCGGCGGGGCGTTTCCGCATCGACCTGTACTACCGGCTGCAGGTGGTCGAGATCAACCTGCCGCCGCTGCGCTCGCACAAGGAGGACATCGCCGAACTGGTCGAGCACTTCATCGCCACGCTGGCGCCGCAACTCGGCGTGGCGCCGATCGAGGTCAGCGCGGCCGAGCTCGACTACCTGCAGCAGTACGACTGGCCGGGCAACGTGCGCGAGCTGCGCAACCTGATCGAGCGCTCGCTGATCCTGGGCGCGCTCAACGTCTCGGCCCTCTACCACAACCTGGCGCGCATGGCGCGCGGCGCACCCGCGGCGGCGCCGGCCACCACCGACCTGCACGCGCTGGAAAAACAGCACATCCTGGCCGTGCTCGACAGCGTGGCCGGCGACAAGACGCGCGCCGCGCAGCTGCTCGGCATCTCGCGTCGCACGCTCGAGCGCCGCGTCGCGGAGTGGGGCGTGCATTGAGCTTTCCGGCCGTGCTGGCACGGCAGCCGATCCGCACCAAGCTGCTGGCGCTGGTGCTGCTGCCGCTGCTGGTGGTGCTGCCCATGCTCGGCATCATCCTGCTCG
>JBBIPS010000204.1:0-5980 GCA_037442725.1 Burkholderiales bacterium
CGTGCTGCCGGCCGGCCGGTTGCTGCAGCTCGCCCTCACCGAGGCCGAGGCGCGTTTCGATGCGCGCTTCCTGGCACTGGCGCAGCACAGCGTGCTGCTGTCGGGCAGCACGACGTTGCTGGCCGTGGCGCTGGCGTTGCTGATCGGCTATGCCGCGCGGGTCCAGCGCGGCGCGGCGATGCGCTGGGCGCATCGCGTCGTCGGCCTCGGCTACGCGCTGCCGGGGTCGGTGATCGCGGTGGGCGTGCTGATCCCGGTGACGCGGCTCGACCATGCGCTGGCCAGCCTGCTGCGCGAGACCTTGCACATCGAGACCGGCCTGCTCCTGACGGGCAGCATCGCCGCGCTGGTCTACGCCTGCCTCGTACGCACGCTGACGGCGGCGGTGCAGACGGTCGACGCCGGCCTGGCCCGCATCACGCCGCAGATGGACCAGGCCGCGCGCAGCCTCGGCCACAGCCCGCTGCGCACGCTGCAGCGCGTGCACCTGCCGCTGTTGCGCGGCAGCGTGCTGACGGCGGCGCTGCTCGTCTTCATCGATGTCATGAAGGAGTTGCCGGCTACGCTGGTGATGCGCCCGTTTAACTTCGACACACTGGCCACGCAGGCCTACACGCTGGCCGCCGACGAGCGCCTGGCCGAGGCCTCGACTTCGGCACTGGCGATCGTCGCGGTGGGGCTGCTGCCGATGTTGATCCTGTGCCGCCAGATCGCGCGCGGCCAGCCGGTGTCCGCCAGCTGACGCCGCGCCGGTCGCACGCGGGTCGGGCGGGATGGCGCGCAGCTGACTGGACTATTTCCAACCAGCGCGGTCGAACACCTTCTGCGCCTGCACGGTCGTCCTGGCCAACTCGCCGATCGGCAGCCTGTCGGCCTTGAACGCGCCGAGCGAGGCGAGTTCAGGGTTGGCCATGACGACGCTCTTGACGACCGGCCACTCGTTGTTGCCGTCGGCGAAGTGAGCCTGCGCGCCATCGCTGGCCAGGTACTCGAGGAACCTGATCGCTGCCTCGCGGTGCGGCGCATGCCGGGCCACACCGGCTCCCGAGACGTTGATGTGCGTGCCCCAGCTCGCCTGGTTGGGCATCACGATGCCGATCGCGGCGATGGCCTTGCGGTCCTCGGGCCGGGGGCTGCGCATCAGGCGCACGAGATAGTAGGTGTTCGAGATCGCGACGCCGCATTCCCCTGCGGCCACCGCACGGATCTGGTCGGTGTCGCCGCCCTTGGGCGACCGTGCGAAATTGGCGACCAGGCCGCGCGCCCAGGTCTCGGTCTTGTCGGCGCCTTCGTGCGCGATCATCGCTGCGCCGAGCGACAGGTTGTACGGGTGCGAGCCCGAGCGCACGCAGACCTGGCCTTTCAGCCCTGGCTGGGCCAGATCGGCGTAGGTCTGCACCCGTTCGGGCTTGATTGCGTTCTTGTTGTAGACGATGACCCGGGCACGCGTCGAGAACGCGAACCAGCTCGAGGTACGCAACGCGGCGGGGATGCGTTGCTCGAGCAGCCTGGACTCGACGGGCTGGAACAGCCCGAGCGAATCGGCAATCTCGAGCCGCGCCGCGTCGACGGTGATCAGCACGTCGGCCGGGCTGCGGCTGCCCTCGTTGCGCATGCGTTCGACGAGTTCGTCCTCCTGGCCGTCGAGCCGGTTGATTCGGATACCCGTGGACCGGGTGAAGTTGTCGTACAGCGCGTCATCGGTCTGGTAGTGGCGCGCCGAGTAGATGTTGAGGATCTTCTCCTGCGCCCGGGCGGGCAAAGCGGTCAGTGCACTGGCGAGCAGGGTGGGCAGCAGTGTCAGGAGGTGGCGGCGTCGCATGGCGGATGGTCGGCAGTGGAGGAATGAACGGATCATAAACGAGAAGCATTCGCAACAACTGACCCACATCAAACGGGCGTGCAAGTCGGCGCCGCAGTGCCACGCCGGCGCTGCCGGCGGTGCGTCAGAGCCAACCCGAACGGCGAAAGCGCCGGTACATCCAGCCGCAGGTGGCGGCGATCACCGCGAGCGCGGCCGGATAGCCCCACGGGGACTTCAGCTCTGGCATGTGCTCGAAGTTCATGCCCCAGACGCCGACGAAGAAGGTGGCCACGGCGAAGATGCCGGCCCAGGCCGCCAGCCGCTTGGTGACCTCGGACTCTTCGATCGTCACCATCGACAGGTTGACCTGGATCGCGATGCCGATCGTGTCGCGCATCGAGTCGATCGAGGTCTGGATGCGCACCAGATGGTCATGCACGTCGCGGAAGTAGGCGTCGCTCGAGACGCACACCGCCGGCACCCGACCGCCGTGCAGCTTGCCCACCGCTTCGAGCAGTGGCGCGGCGGCATGGCGCAGCACGGTCACCTTGTGCTTGAGGTCGTACAGCCGCTCGATGTTGGCGCGGCCGGCACCGCGCTCGAAGATCTGGACCTCGATCGTGTCGAGTTCTGTCTCGAGCGCATCGACAAGCGGGAAGTAGCGGTCGACCACCGCATCCATCAGGGCGTACAACACGAAGCCGGCGCCCAGCCGCAGCAACTGCGGTTCGCGCTCGCAGCGCTGGCGCACGCCGAGAAATCCCTGCGTGCTGCCGTTGCGCACCGAGAGCACGAAGTTGTGGCCGACGAAGACGTTGATCTCGCCCAGGTGCAGCTCGTCCGTCGGGCTGAACTCGACCAGTTGCAGCACCGCGAACAAGGTGTCGCCGTACTCCTCGATCTTGGGCCGCTGGTGGCCGTGGCGGGCATCCTCGATCGCCAGTTCATGCAGTCCGAACTCGGTCTGCATCTGCCGCAGCTCGGCATCACTCGCATCGCGCAGCGCCACCCAGACGAAGCAACCCGGGCGCGTCAGATGGTCGCTGACCGCCGCGACCGCAATGTCGGCGAGCTTGGTGCCATCCTGGTAGGCGACGCAGTTGATCAGCATGGCGGGCGCTCTGGCGGGTGCGGCGATAACGCGATCTTGGCATGCCGCGCAGCGCGGGCGCTCCGGCGTTGCAACGGGCGGACTGCGGACCCGGTTGCCCGGCGGCGCAGGATTCCGACCATGCCAGGCCGGCCGCCGTGGTCGATGCGGTCGCGCTACGGATGCGCAGCGATCAGACCGCGCGACCGACGAACGCCACCACGAAGACAGCGACGCCGAGCAGCAGGTTGACACCGACCCGGCGTCGGATCGAGTCCAGTTGGGCGGCGGCCTGCGCCCACTCGCGCGTCGCGACCGCGCTGCGCAGACGGCGGAACGGGCCGAGCCGGATCGCGCCGAAGATGAAGACCATCGCGAGGCCAGCCGCGACCATCGCATGCACGCTCCAGGGCACGCCGCCGGGGCCGCCGGCCAGCGCGAGCAACGTCGCGCCGCTGGCCAGCAACAGCGCGATCGACGCGGTCACCCAGGCGAAGAAGCGCGTGAGCACCGCGCACATGAAGACCAGCCGCAGCGGCGGCTCGAGCGAGCGCAGCGCAGCAGGTCGCACCGCGAAGGTCAGCGTTGCCATGCCGCCGACCCAGAGCGCGGCGGCCAGTGCGTGCAGGCACAACAGGATGGCGTAGGTCAGCGGCATGGTGCGATCGGCTGGACGTGCGGTGATGAACCGCGGCCGGGGTTGCGCGGCGGGCTGGGGAACCTGCGCGTGAAACGCCCCGCAAGCAGGCGACAGGCTGCAGTCGAGTCTGCCTGCACCCGCCGCAGGCGCGCGGCGCATGTCGTCGGCCCGGGGCCGCGCTCAGGCCGCTGCGGATTCTCGCCGGCCATAGCGTGCGCGCAACGCGTCCCGTTGCCGCGGGTCGACGTTGACCCGATCGAGGTCACCGCCGATGTTGGGCAGCGCGAGCAGGCGCGGGTCCATCACGCGGAACCACAGCGCGGGTACGTAGGCCAGCGGAAACATGCCGAAATAGCCGCTCGGCAGTTGCGGCAAATCCTCGAAATGGCGCAGGCACTGGTAGCGGCGCGACGGGTTGGCGTGGTGGTCGCTGTGGCGCTGCAGGTGGAACGTGGCCAGATTGCTGACCAGGTGGTTGGTATTCCATGAGTGCCAAGGTTGTGGCGCCTCGTAGCCGGTGCTGGAGGCGACATCGCGCTGCCGCAGCAGCCCGTAGTGTTCGACGTAGTTGGCCGAGGTCAGTTGCCACCATGCCACCAGGTTGTGCACGACCAGGAACGGCAGCAGCACCCGGCCGAAGACCAGCACCAGCCCGGCCTGCAGCAGCAGCGTCACCAGATAGGACTGCAGCATCGTGTTGCGCAGACCCCAGGGCGATCGGCCGAGTGCGCGCAGCCGCGCGGACTCGAGCTGCCAGGCGCGGCGGATGCCCCCCGGCAGCTCGCGCAGCGCGAAGCGGTAGATGCTCTCGCCCATGCGCGAGCTGGCGTGATCCTCGGGCGTCGCGACCCAGCGGTGATGCCCGCGCCCGTGTTCGACCGTGAAGTGGCCGTACGCCGGCACCGCCAGCGCGAGTCGCGCCAGCACCTGCTCGAGCGCGTTGTGCTTGTGGCCGAGCTCGTGCGCGGTGTTCAGCCCGAGACCGGCGTCGGTGCCGGCCACATAGGCCAGCAGCAGCACCGCCCACCACGCCAGCGCGTGGCTGCCGACCCACCCCGCGCAGGCGATGAGCGCGACGAAGTGCAGCGGCACCGTGGCCCAGGTCAGCCAGCGGTAATAGCGATCGGCATCGAGCGCCGGCACAACCGCCTCGGGCGGGTTGTTGCGGTCCTCGCCGATCAACGCGTCGAGCACAGGCATCAGCCCGTAGCTGATGACGAGCGGCAGCCCGAGCGCGATCGACCAGCCGCTGGCGTGATGCGCCCACAGTCCGAGCAGTGGCAGCAGCGGGTACAGCACCGACAGCGTCCAGGCCCAGCGCTTGCGGTCGCGATAGCCGACGCGCGTGCCGTCCGGGCCGATCGCGGTGTAGAGGTGGGCCATGCCCGGTTCCAGGCGTTGCGCGCGGTCCGGCCGCGTGTTCAGGTCGATGACATTGGCGGAGTATGCGCCGCGGCCCGGCCCTGCGCCGATTCGCGATTGGCCGGGTCGTGCATGCGGCCGCCCGCACGCAGGTCGGCAGCGCGCGCGACCTGCGCCTGTCCGACGGCCAGGCCGACACGAGGCGCATGATCGCGAGCGAAAGCCGGATGCGCAGCGGATTCGCCTCCGACCTCATGCCGTCCCGAAGACAGCCGTCGGCGCGCGTCGGCACGCAGGCATGTGACAGGCGGTGGCCGTCGCGCCTGCGACGAGCGTGCGCTCCAGCGATCGGAGCCATCACATAGACTGCGCCACCGATGACCCACCAACACGCCGCACCCGTCCCCCGCGTCGCCGTGATCGGTGGCGGCCCCGCCGGGCTGATGGCCGCCGAGGCCTTGCTGGCCGGGGGCGCGGTGGTCGACCTGTACGACGCGATGCCGTCGGTGGGACGCAAGTTCCTGCTCGCCGGCAAGGGCGGGTTGAACCTGACGCACAGCGAGCCGATCGAGCGCTTCCGGCAGCGCTACACGCGCACCGGTGGCGCGCCGGCCGACGCTGTCGCCGTCTGGCTGGCCGAGTTCGGTCCGCAGTCGCTGCGCGACTGGGCGTTGGGGCTGGGTGTGGCGACCTTCATCGGCAGCTCGGGCCGCGTCTTCCCTGCCGGGATGAAGGCCGCGCCGCTGCTGCGTGCCTGGCTGCACCGGCTGCGCGGCGCCGGACTGAGGCTGCACATGCGGCAGCGCTGGCTGGGCTGGCAGGACGATCAAGGTGTGCAGGATTCGTGCGCTGCCGATCACATGCCTAAGACTCAGGATGCGCAGGATGCGCGGGACGCTGTGCTTGCGCGCATCACGTCGGACACCCCGAACACGCCGCCGGCCCGCGACGTGCCTGAAGTGCCGTGCGACCAGGCGCCCCGCCGCGCGGCCGAACAAGCCGCGGGTCGCGCGCCGATCCGCGTGCGCTTCGGGACGCCGTACGGCGTGCAGTTCGCCGAGGCCGACGCGCTGCTGCTTGCGCT
>JBBIPS010000205.1:0-5978 GCA_037442725.1 Burkholderiales bacterium
GCTCGACCCGCGCGGCGCCGAGCGCGAGATCGAGTTGCATCTCACCGGCAACATGGAGCGCTACACCTGGTCGATCGACGGGCTGGCGTTCGGCACCTCCACACCGGTGAGCCTGAGCTACGGCGAGCGCGTGCGCGTCATCCTGCACAACGACACGATGATGACCCATCCCATGCACCTGCACGGGATGTGGAGCGAGCTGGAATCGAGCGACGGCCGCTTCATGGCCCGCCGTCACACGCTGTCGGTGCAGCCGGCGCAACGCATGAGCTTCCTCCTCACGGCCGACGCGATCGGGCGCTGGGCCTGGCACTGCCATCTGATGCTGCACATGCACGAGGGTATGTTCCGCGAAGTGGTCGTGGCCTGACCGCGCCGTCACAACGAACTCGAAAGGAAGAAGCTTGTCTCGCCACACGACCAACGCGTTGCGTACAGCCGCGTTTGCCGCCACGCTCGTCGCCGGGCCGGTCCTTGCCCAGGTCAGTGGCCACCAGGGTCATCACGGCGGCGCGCAGGCTGCCACCCTCCCGGCCGCACCCGCCGCCAGCGCGCCCGCCCATGACGCCGGCATGGCAGTGGGCATGGACCCGGGCGGCACGCGGGCCCAGGGGGGTCCGGCGCCGTCCGATGCGCGCGACCCCCACGCCTACTCCGGCGGCTACACGCTGACGACCGGCCCGCATCTGATCTCGTCCAGACGCCTCCTGCGCCTGGGCGACGAAGCCAGCACGGGATTCTTGCTCGTCGACCGGCTGGAGGCCCAGCGCGGCGACGGACAGACCACCGGTGCCTATGACCTGACGGCGCACTACGGCAGGGACTTCAACCGCCTCGTCGTCAAGGGTGAGGGCGAGATCGTCGCCGGCAAGCTGGAGGAGTCGCGTACCGAAGCGCTCTGGAGTCACGCCGTCGCCACCTACTGGGATGCACAGCTCGGCTTGCGCCACGACACAGGCCCCGGGCCCGATCGCAGCTGGGTCGCCATCGGCGCGCAGGGGCTGGCGCCCTACTGGTTCGAGATCGACGCCGCGGCCTACCTGGGCGAGGGTGGCCGCACCGCCTTGCGGCTGAGCGGCGAGTACGAACTGCTGCTGACGCAGAAGCTCGTCGTGCAGCCGCGGCTGGAACTCGCCGCGTACGGCAGGAGCGACCCGGCCAACGGTATCGGCAGTGGCCTGTCAACGGCGAACGCCGGGATCCGGCTGCGCTACGGGTTCACCCGCCAGTTCGCGCCGTACGTCGGCGTGGAGTGGACCAGCCGGTTCGGCGAGACGGCCGACCTGGCGCGCGCCGAGGGCCGGCGCACGAGCGGCACGCGCGCCGTGGCCGGCGTGCGCTTCTGGTTCTGATGCATCACCGGTCGATCTTCAACCGTCCTACTTCAACACACGCAACGGAAGAGCGAACATGAACGCACGCAGCACCCTGAAGACCGCCCTCCTCGCCGCGCTGACGGCTCCCGTGTTGGCGCTCGCCGCCGGCGACCATGCGGGTGGTCATGGCGACGATCACGCCAGGACCATGGGCGACATGCATCCGGACATGCAAGGCAGCGCAGGGATGGCCGGGCACGGCTCGGCCGCCGGCAAGCCGGGTGATCCCGCGAAGATCAGCCGCACGGTGCCGCTGGCGATGGGCGATGACATGCGCTTCATCCCGGACGAGATCAGCGTCAAGGCTGGCGAGACGATCCGCTTCTTCCTCGTCAACAAGGGCAAGGTGAATCACGAGATGGTGATCGGCACCGCCGCGGAACTCGACGAACACGCCGAGATGATGCGCAAGATGCCCGGCATGCAGCACACCGAACCGAACCAGATCAACCTGGCGCCCGGCCAGCGCGGCGGCATCGTCTGGACCTTCGACAAGGCCGGCAGCTTCGCCTTTGCCTGCCTGGTGCCCGGGCACAAGGAGGTCGGGATGGTAGGCAAGATTGTCGTGAACTGAAGCGCTCGGTCAGGACTGCACCGGGATGGCTTGATCGGTCAGTGACTCGCTGATCCGGCATGGTTGCAACGCGACCGTCGACCGTCGTCAGGCACTGGCGGAGCAGATGGGCGAGTGCGGTTTGCATGCGCGCCAGGTCGGCGAGACCGAGCAGCGTGCTGATCTCGTCCCCACGTCCCGGCTGAAGCCCAAGACCTGCGCCCATTCGATGTATCGGATCCGCCGCGCCAGTTGCGGCGGACAATGCCGAGCGGTCGCGCCCGAATTCGGCACCGGCAACAGCCGACGCCGCTGGGAGTCGCGCGGGTGGCGACCTGGCTCGTCTGCACCTGCCTCAGATTCGGCGTGCGCCGGCGCCCGGGCAGGCCAGGGTATCCTGCCGCTTGAACAACGGAGGATCACGATGCGCGCTCGGGCCGGGGTTTTCGTTCTTGTCGTGTTGCTGCTCGCCGCCTTCGCGGCGGTCAACTGGTCGGCGTTCGTCGCGCCGACCCGAATCAGCCTGTTGATCACGACCGTCGAGGCGCCGCTCGGGCTCGTGATGCTGGGCCTGATGGTGTTGCTGGTGCTGGCCTTCGCGGTCCAGATGGCGCTGTGGCAAGGTGCGATCCTGCTCGAAACGCGCCGGCACGCCAAGGAGCTGCAGGCGCAGCGCGCGCTGGCCGAACAGGCCGAGGCGTCGCGCTTCACCGAGTTGCGCGCGCTGGTGCACGACGAAGTCGAGCGCCTGGCCGGCCGCATCGTGCAGACGCAGGACGGCCTGCGCGGCGAGATCCGCGACAACGCGAACTCGCTCGCCGCGACGATCGCCGAGATCGACGATCGGCTGCAGCGGCAGCGCGGCGATTTGCCGGGCCGCTGAGGGCGACCGGCGGCGCAGTGCGCCGGGGCCGGTCCGGATGGGGCGGGCGCGTGCCCGGCATCGGGTGCGGCGGCACGATCGTGCCCCCTAATGCGTCTGTAGGCAGTTGCCGGCCGGAGCCGCAGAATCGGCCGGTCTCAACGACCGTGGAGGGGAAACGCGATGCGAACCGATGTATCGGGCGTCGTCAAGGTGGGCCTGACGATGGCGGCGGTGGCATTGACCGGGTGCGCGCAGCACCTGATGGGCAAGTCGACCACGATCCAGTCGTGTGACGCGAGCGCGCGTTGCGAGATCCAGGTCGACGCGATGGTCTCGGCGGGCAACTGCGTGCTGGCTGCGCCGGATGTCATCGAGGTCCAGGTGACGCGTCCAGCGCGAGAAGTCCGGATGCGCTGGACCCTGAACGCGCCGCACAGTCAATTCAGGTTCAAGCGCAAGCACGGGGTCCACAACGGCATCCTCATCCTCGACAACCCGGACGACCCGCAGTTCTCGGACGAGCCTGATTCCGACGACAGGCAGGCCTCCTGGAAGAACCAGGCCACGGCGCCGGGAACGTTCCCCTACAAGATCAACGCGCAGTACCGCTCGAGCGCCGGCCGCTGGACCGATTGCCCGTTCGACCCGGTGATCGTCAACCGGGAGTGAGCGACGGGGCCGGAATGCGGGGGCTGTTCACGGCCTGATCACGGCCGCGCCGACGAACCCACGATCGCCTCGGTGCGCGCCAGGGTCTGGTGCAGTTCCGAGGTCGCTGCGGCGTCCAGCTCGCGGGCGAGCGTCTGCGCGCGCCCGAGCGCTGCGGCGGCGGCCAGTGGCCGGCCCGCCAGGTGTTCGGTCTCGGCCACGCTGCACAGGACCAGGCCCAGGCTGGCGCGGTCGTCCACCTCGCGCAGCAGCGACTCTGCGCTGGCCAGGTCGGCGCGGGCCTCGTCGATGCGGCGCTGGCGCGCGAACAGCAGCCCACGGTAGCCGCGGACCTGGCCCTCGAGGCGCCGGTCGGCCAATTCGAGCGCGAGATGCAGCGCCTGCTCCTGGCAGGCCGTCGCCGGCCCGATCGCGCCTTGCGCGGCTGCCACCAGCCCCAGGTTGCACAGCGCGGTGCATTCGAGCCGCAAGTGGCCGATCTGGCGCGCGACCTGGCGCGCGGCTTCGAACTGCGCGCGCGCCGCTTCGGGCTCGCCCTGCAGGTGGTCGAGCAGCCCGAGGTTGCAGCGCGTGTTGCCCTCCCAGCGCCGGTCGCCTGCGCGTTGCGCCAGCGCCAGCGCCTGGTCGAAGAACTCACGCGCCTGGTCGAGGCGGCCGGCGCCCAGGTGCAGGATGCCGAGGTTGCCCAGCAGGCCGCCTTGCCAGTGCTCGTCATCCAGCGCGCGCGCCAGCCGCAGCGCCGACTCGTAGTGCGCCCGTGCCTCATCGCCGTGCCCGACGTCGCTGGCCAGTGCGCCGAGCGCATTCAGCAGTTTGCACTGCAGCAGCGGGTTGCCGATGGCCTGGGCGATCTCGAGGCCGCGCGAGATCTCGACCCGGGCCTGGTCGACCCGACCGTTGAACGCATGCTGTTCGCCCAGAGCGCACAGCAGCAGCGCCTCACTGCGGAGCTGCCGCGACTCGCGCGCTGCGGCCAGGCCGGATTCGAACAGCCCGTCGGCTTCGGCGCCGCGGCCCAAGGCCTGCAGCGCGCAGCCGGCGACCCAGTCGGCGGTGGCACGCTCGGCGCCCGTCAGGACGGTCATGGCGCGTACCGAGCGCGCCAGTTCGAGCGCCGCCGTGAACGGACCGCGCAGCGTCAGCACGGCCCAGGCGCGGGCCAGCGCGCCGGCGGCCGCGGGGGCGTCGGCGTGCGCCGCGGCGCGCCGGCAGGCGACGTCGAGGTTGCCGATCTCGGCCACTAGATCAGCCTGCGCGGCGTGCTCGTCGAGTGCCGCGAAGTACTGCCAGTGGCGCACGTGGGCCGCGGTGCGCGCCGCCGGGCCGGCGCCCGGGAAGCCTCCGGCCTCGCCGAGGCGTTCGCCGGCGTAGTCGCGCACGCTCAGCAGCAGGTCGAAGCGTTGGTCGCCGACCTGGCGCAGCAGCGACTTCTCCAGCAGCAGTTGCACCGCGTCAGGCGGCCACGGCGCGTCGTCGCAGGCCGACAAGTCGAGCACCTGCTCGGCCGCGGCCAGCGTGAAACCGCCTTCGAAGACCGAGAGCTGGGCCAGCGCGGCCTTGACCGCCGGCCCGAGCAGGTCCCACGACCAATCGAGCGTCGCGCGCAGCGTGGCCTGGCGGTCGCGCCGGCCGCCGCCGCTGGTCAGTAACCTGAAGCGCTGATCCATGCGCTGCAGCAGCGCGCGCGGCGACAGCACGCGCACCCGCGCCGCGGCCAGCTCGATGGCCAGCGGCAGGCCGTCCAGCAGCAGTACCAGCGACTCGATCGCTGCACGGTCTTCGGCGCCGGGGTCGAAGCCGTGCTGCGCCGCCGTGGCGCGTCGCATGAACAGCTCGGCGGCGTCGGCCGCGGCGAGCGGTGCCAGCGCCAGCACCGCCTCGCCGGGGATGCCGAGCACCTCGCGCGTCGTGACGATGAAGCGTGCCTGCGGCGCGCGGTCGAGCCAGTGCCCGAGGCTGGCCTCGGCGTGGCGCGACACCTGCTCGAAGTTGTCGACGATCACCAGGCAGGGGCCGCGCCCGGCGAGCGCGTGGCCGATCTGCGCCACCGGGGCGTCGGCACCGAGGCGCAGGTCCAGCCCTTGTGCAACGGCCTGCACGATGCCGTCCAGCCCGCGCGCCGATGCCAGGTCGCAGAACCAGACGCCGCCCGGAAAATCGCCCAGCCAGTGCCAGCCGAAGTGCTGCGCCAGCCGTGTCTTGCCGGTGCCGCCGGTGCCGAGCAGCGTCACCAGTCGCGCGCCCTGCTCGAAGCGCCGCGCCAGGTCCTGCAGCGATGCCTGGCGGCCGACGAAGGCGTCGCGTTCGGCCGGCAGGCTGTGCGCCACCTCGCGCACCGGCAGCCACAACTCGCCGTGCTTGACGACGCGGTAGACCTTGTCGCTGTCGGGTGGCGCCACGAACGGCGCGTCGTCGTCGCCGACCTCGAACAGCTCGACCGGTTCGTGCAGGCCCTTCAGCCGCCAGTGGCCATGGCTGTGCACGCGCAGCGGCGTCGCGCCGAGCGTGCGCAGGA
>JBBIPS010000206.1:0-5975 GCA_037442725.1 Burkholderiales bacterium
CGCCGGCAGCGTCGCGCCGGCCGCGCCTTGCCTCACCCGCACCCTGTCACCGCGCTGCAAGCCGAGCTGGCGCCACAGCACGCTCGGCAGGCTGGCCTGCGGCGCGCCGGCATCGGCGCTGTGCTGCAGCGCCGCGGCACGGCGCACCAGCGCATCGGCGGCGTAGATCGGCACGTCGGCCACGCGTTCGAAGCCCGTCGTCGACACGGGTGCGATCGCGACCGGGCCGTCCGCCGTGGCGGGCTGGTTGTTCAGCCGGGTGGCCAGCGCGGCCGGATCACCCAGCGCCTCGGCGCGGACCTCTTCGCAGCTCTGCTGCTCGAAGCCGGGCAGGCCCAGCAGGTTGCCCAGCACGCGCAGCACCTTCCACGCCGGCCGCGCCTCGAGCGCGGGCGGGACGACGCCGTGGAAGCTCTGCACGCGACCCTCGGCGTTGACGAAGCTGCCGGCGCTCTCGGTGAACGGGGCGATCGGCAGCAGCACGTCGGCGTTGTCGACCGCGGCGTCCTTGAACGAGGTCAGCGCGACCACCAGTCCCGCGCCGGCGAGTGCGGCGCGCGCGGCGGCCGGATCGGCCGCATCGAGCACCGGTTCGACGTCGAGCAGCAGCAGCGCCTTCATCGGCTGGCTCAGCATCTGGCCGGCGTTCAGGCCACCGGCGCCGGGCAACGCGTTGACGAGCTGCGCGCCGACGGTGTTGGCCGCTTCGGTGAGGTAGCCGACGCTGGCGCCGGTGTGCTCGCCGATCCAGCCGGCCAGTCGCAGCAGCAGCGCGGCCTGGGGGTGCTGCGCGGCGGCATTGCCGAGCAGGATGGCCTGGCGCTGGCCCGACAGCAGCGCATCGGCCACCGCCTGCGCGGCCGCGTCAGGCTGCGCCGCGACGGGTGCCGTGACGCCCTTGGCCGCGGCCACGCACGCCGCAATATCGGCCAGCGACTGCGCCCAGCCGCTCGGCGCGGCGGTGAGCCGACCGGCCAGCGGCAGCGCCCAGTCGTCGTGCACGGCGTGCAGGCTGAACACCTGCGCGCCCTGGCGCGCGGCCTGGCGGATGCGCTGCGCGAGGAGCGGATGGTCCTTGCGCAGGAACGAGCCGACGACGAAGACGCGGTCCAGCCTGGACAGCGCAGCGATCGACGTGCCGAGCCAGCGCGCCTGGCCGGCCGGCGCCGCGTCGTTGAAATCGGCGTGGCGGGTGCGGTAGTCGATGCTCTGGCTGCCCAGGCCGCGCACCAGCCTGGCCAGCAGATGCAACTCCTCGACGCTGCGGTGCGCCGACGCCAGCGCGCCGATGCCGGCCACGCCGTGCTCGGCCTTGATGCGCTTGATGCCGTCGGCGACATAGGCCAGCGCGGTGTTCCAGTCCACCGGCTGCCACTGGCCACCCTGCCTGATCATCGGCGTGGCCAGACGCGCGTCGCTGTTGAGCGCCTCGTAGCTGAAGCGGTCGCGGTCGGCGATCCAGCACTCGTTGACGTCTTCGTTCTCGAGCGGGACGACGCGCATCACGCGGTTGTTCTTGACCTGCACGATCAGGTTGGCGCCGGTCGAGTCATGCGGGCTGATGCTCTTGCGCCGCGCCAGCTCCCAGGTGCGCGCCGAGAAGCGGAACGGCTTGCTGGTGAGCGCGCCGACCGGGCAGATGTCGATCATGTTGCCCGACAGCTCGGAGTCGATCGTGGCGCCGTCGAAGGTGGCGATCTCGCTGCGCTCGCCGCGGTGGCGCATGCCCAGCTCCATCACGCCGGCGATCTCCTGGCCGAAGCGCACGCAGCGCGTGCACTGGATGCAGCGCGTCATCTCCTCCATCGAAATCAGCGGCCCGACATCCTTGTGCAGGACGACGCGCTTCTCCTCGCGATAGCGCGACGCGCCGCCGCCGTAGCCGACCGCCAGATCCTGCAACTGGCACTCGCCGCCCTGGTCGCAGATCGGGCAGTCGAGCGGGTGGTTGATGAGCAGGAACTCCATCACCGACTGCTGGGCCTTGATCGCCTTGTCGCTCTTGGTGCGCACGATCATGCCCTGCGTCACCGGCGTGGCGCAGGCCGGCATCGGCTTGGGCGCCTTCTCCACGTCGACCAGGCACATGCGGCAGTTGGCCGCGATGCTGAGCTTCTTGTGGTAGCAGAAATGCGGGATGTGGATGCCCGCGCTCTCGGCCGCCTGCATCACCGTGCTGCCGCCGGGCGCCGCGACCGGTTTGCCGTCGAGTTGGATTTCGATCATGTTCGCGTGCTCAGACATACGCCGGCACCATGCAGGTCTTGTGTTCGACGTGGTAGGCAAACTCGTCGCGGAAGTGCTTGAGCATCCCGCGCACCGGCATCGCCGCGGCATCGCCCAGCGCGCAGATCGTGCGCCCCATGATGTTCTCGGCCACCGAGTCGAGCAGCGCCAGGTCCTCGGCCCTGCCCTGCCCGTTCTCGATGCGGTTGACCAGGCGCCAGAGCCAGCCGGTGCCCTCGCGGCACGGCGTGCACTGGCCGCACGACTCGTGCATGTAGAAGTAGGACAGTCGCAGCAGGCTCTTGACCATGCAGCGCGTGTCGTCCATCACGATGACCGCACCGGACCCCATCATCGAGCCGGCCTTGGCGATGGCGTCGTAGTCCATCGTCAGGTCCATCATCACCGACGCCGGCAGCACCGGCGCCGACGACCCGCCCGGGATCACGGCCTTGAGCTTGCGGCCGCCGCGCACGCCGCCAGCCAGCTCGAGCAGCTGGGCGAACGGCGTTCCCAGCGGCACCTCGTAATTGCCGGGGCGCTCGACGTCGCCGACGAGCGAGAAGATCTTGGTGCCGCCGTTGTTCGGCTTGCCCAGTTCCAGGTAGGCCTGCGCGCCGAGGCGGATCACCGCCGGCACCGCGGCGAAGGTCTCGGTGTTGTTGATCGTGCTCGGCTTGCCGTACAGGCCGAAGCTGGCCGGGAACGGCGGCTTGTAGCGCGGCTGGCCCTTCTTGCCCTCGATCGATTCGAGCAGGCCGGTCTCCTCGCCGCAGACGTAGGCGCCGAACCCGTGATGCGCGTGGAGCTCGAAGCAGTGGCTCGAGCCGAGGATGTTGTCACCCAGGTAGCCCGCCGCACGCGCCTCGGCCAGCGCCTGCTCGAAGCGCTCGTAGATCTCGAAGATCTCGCCGTGGATGTAGTTGTAGCCGACCGTGCTGCCCATCGCCCAGGCCGCGATGGCCATGCCTTCGATCACCGCGTGCGGGTTGTAGGCCAGGAGGTCGCGGTCCTTGCAGGTGCCCGGCTCGCCCTCGTCCGAGTTGCACAGCAGGTACTTCTGCACCGGCGAGGTGCGCGGCATGAAGCTCCACTTCAGCCCGGTCGGGAACCCCGCGCCGCCGCGGCCGCGCAGCCCCGAAGCCTTGACCTCGGCCACCAGCTGCTCGGGCGTCATGCCTGCGGCGCCGCCGACGCCGAGCACCTTGCGCAGCGCCTGGTAGCCGCCGCGCGCCTCGTAGTCGGCCAGATGCCAGTTGCTGCCGTCGAGTCCGGCGTAGATCTGCGGCTTGATATGCCGGCCGTGGAAGCAAGTCTCCACGCCGCGCGCCTGGAACCTGCTGAGATCGGGCATCCGCATGGTGGTCGGGCTCACTTGGCCTGCGCCTGGAGCAGGTCGACGAGCTCGTCGAGCCGGTCGTTGCTCATGAAGCTGACCATCTGGCGGTCGTTGACCAGCAGCACCGGCGCATCGGCGCAGGCCCCCAGGCACTCGCACGGCTGCACCGTGAACACGCCGTCGGCGCTGGTGCCGCCGGCCTCGACGCCGAGCCTGCGGCACAGGTGGTCGAGCGCCTTCTGGCCGTCGCGCAACTGGCACGGCAGGTTGGTGCAGACGTTGAGCTTGAACCGGCCCACGGGCTGCTGGTTGTACATGTTGTAGAAGCTCGTCACCTCGTGCACCGCAATCGGCGCCATGCCGAGGTAGGCGGCGACGGCGGCCTCGGCCTCGGCCGAGACCCAGCCCTGCTCGTGCTGCACGATCGCCAGGCAGGCCATCACGGCCGACTGCTTCTGGTCGGCCGGGTACTTGGCGACTTCGCCGGCGAACCGCTCCAGCATCGACGCTGGCAGCGCCGGGCCCGGGTTGTGCACTGCTTCGTTGCTCGTCATCTGTCGATCTCACCAAACACGATGTCCATGGTGCCGATGATGGCCACCGCATCGGCCAGCATGTGGCCGCGCGCCATCTCGTTGAGCGCCGACAGGTGGACGAAACCCGGCGGACGGATCTTCATGCGGTACGGCTTGTTGGCGCCGTCGGCGACGAAGTAGATGCCGAACTCGCCCTTCGGATGCTCGACCGCCGCGTAGGCCTCGCCCTCAGGCACGTGGAAGCCCTCGGTGAAGAGCTTGAAGTGATGGATCAGCTCCTCCATGTTCGACTTCATGTCCACCCGCGGCGGCGGCGCCACCTTGCGGTTGGCGGTGATCACCGGCCCGGGGTTGGCACGCAGCCAGTCGACGCACTGCTTGATGATGCGGTTGGCCTGGCGCATCTCCTCGACGCGCACCAGGTAGCGGTCGTAGGTGTCGCCGTTGACGCCCACTGCGACGTCGAAATCGACGCTCGCGTAGGCGTCGTAGGGCTGCTTCTTGCGCAGGTCCCACTCGACGCCCGAACCGCGCAGCATCGGCCCGGTGAAGCCCAGGTTCAGCGCGCGCTCGGGCGAGACGACGCCGATGCCCACGGTGCGCTGCTTCCAGATGCGATTGTCGGTGAGCAGCGTCTCGTACTCGTCGACCAGTGCAGGGAAGCGGCGCGTGAAGTCGTCGATGAAGTCGAGCAGCGTGCCCGAGCGGTTGTCGTTGAGCGCCTGGGTCGCGTGCGCGTTGTGGATCTTGCTGACCCGGTACTGGGTCATCGAGTCGGGCAGGTCACGGTAGACGCCGCCCGGGCGGAAGTACGCCGCGTGCATGCGCGCGCCGGACACCGCCTCGTACATGTCGAACAGGTCCTCGCGCTCGCGGAAGCAGTAGATGAACATGTTCATCGCGCCGCAGTCCAGGCCGTGCGTGCCGAGCCACATCAGGTGGTTGAGCAGGCGCGTGATCTCGGCAAACATGACGCGGATGTACTGCGCGCGCAGCGGCACCTCGATGTCGAGCAGCTTCTCGAGCGCCAGGCAGTAGGCCTGCTCGTTGCACATCATCGAGACGTAGTCGAGCCGGTCCATGTACGGCAGCGACTGGATGAAGGTGCGGCTCTCGGCCAGCTTCTCGGTGGCGCGGTGCAGCAGACCGACGTGCGGATCGGCGCGCTCGATGACCTCGCCGTCGAGTTCGAGCACGAGCCGCAGCACGCCGTGCGCCGCCGGGTGCTGGGGACCGAAGTTGAGGGTGTAGTTCTTGATCTCAGCCATGGCTCAATGCAGTCCGCCGTAGTTGTCCTCGCGGATGATGCGCGGCGTGTTCTCGCGCGGCTCGATCGTCACCGGCTGGTAGATCACGCGCCGGGTCTCGGCGTCGTAGCGCATCTCGACATGGCCCGAGACCGGGAAGTCCTTGCGCAGCGGGTGGCCGATGAAGCCGTAGTCGGTGAGGATGCGGCGCAGGTCGACATGGCCGTCGAAGATCACACCGATCATGTCGAAGGCCTCGCGCTCGAACCAGTTCGCCGACGACCACAGCGCGGTCAGCGACGCGACGACCGGCACGTCGTCGTCAGGTGCGAAGACCTTCAGCCGCACGCGCCAGTTCCGGCTCACCGACAGCAGGTGCGAGACGACGCAGTAGCGTGCGCCGTCCCATGGCCGATCCCGGTAGCTGCTGTAGTCGACGCCGCACAGGTCGATGAGCTGCTCGAAGGCGAGCGTGGCATCGTCGCGCAGCGTCTGCGCCGCGGCCAGGTAGTCGGCCGCAGCGACGGTGATCGTGATCTCGCCGCGTTCGCGCTTGAAGGCGGCGATCTTCGCGCCCAGCGCGCTCTCGAGCGCGGCTTGCAGGGTGTCGAGTCTTTGCGTCATGTC
>JBBIPS010000207.1:0-5966 GCA_037442725.1 Burkholderiales bacterium
GAAGCGTTCGAGCCGCTCCGCCAGCGTGCTTGCCGACGGCGTGAGCGAGGGCGCGACTTCGCGCGTGGCCTGTTCGACGGCGGCCGGCACGCGGTCGGCCATGTCGCGTGCCTGCTGAGCCAGGAAGCGCGGCTGCATGCCGAGCTGCCTGGCCATCAGCGCCAGGTGCTCGGCGCCCATCTCGCCCGGCCTGACCTCGCCGCCGATCGCGAAGGCGAACTCGGGCGAGAGATCGGGGTACAGGCGTGTGCACATCAGGTCGTAGAACGGCGTGAGCGTCACGCCCTGACCGGGCACGCAGCAGATCGACAGGTTCTTGGCGTGGCTGTCGTTGTTGCCGACGTACAGGTTGAACAACACCCAGCGCACCAGGTCTCGCAGGTCGACGGCGGGCTGCGCGCTGTAGCGGCGGATCAGTTCGGCGCAGGCGGCCAGGCCCGGTCCGCCTTCCTTCTCGTACTTGCGGTCCGACACGGTGCCGGCCAGCTGGCACAGGTCGTACTGCACCAGCCGGGCCAGAGTGCCGTCGGCTCGAAGCTGGCGGTCGAAGCGGCGCACGACGCAGGCTTGCGCGTGCGGTTCGTAGAACACCTCGGCCGTCGGCAGGCCAGCCAGCGCGGCGGCGCGCATGACGATGGTCTCATTCGCGGCCGAGTGCCAGACCTTGGCCATGCGGCCGATGCTGGGCTTGAGGATGTGCGTCGATGGCGACGTGCCCTTGGGCAGCATCGGGATACCGTCGTCGAAGATCGCGAGGTTGGTCTTGTCCTGCGCGCCTGCCAGCGAGATGCGGGCGCCCTGCTCGTGGATGTCGATCGCGGAAGTCGACCGCTTGGCCAGGATGGCGGCGATGGCGTCCCATGTCGTGGCCGCGTAGCGCGGCGGCTCCGGCGTCTGCCCGGGGGTCACCAGCACGAAGGCACCCGCAGTGTCGCCAGCGACCTCCAACAGCAACGAGAAGAGGGTGGACGCCTTGCGCTGCGCGGCCAGGTAGTCGCGCAGCTCACCTTCGGGCAGCAGGTTCTCGAAGAAGGCCTGCACCTCGGGCGTGGCCTGCCGGCCGGGTTGCAGCGGGATGGCGGCCAGCGACATGCGCTGGCGGCCATCCGAAGGGTTCAGCCAGCCAGGCGCGTACTCGAAGGCCAGCGGCGCGCTGTCGTGCACGGCGCCGACGAGGTCGGTGCCGTAGTAGAGATCCAACCGGGCGGGCCGCCGCTGCATCACCCGCCCCTCACAGCGACGAGGTCGAACGCGAGGCCTTGGTGCGTACCACCACCTCCAGGCCCAGCAGGTCCATCAGGTCCAGGACCTTCTGCAACTGCACCGTCGGCTTGCCGCTCTCCAGGTCCACGATGAAGCGGTTGCCGGTGTTGCCCAGGCCCGCCAGGTCGAGCTGCGTCAGGGCCAGCCGCTTGCGCTGGTCGCGGATGACTGCGCCCAACGCCACGGAGGAGCGGATCGGAGTGTCCGTGCACGTGGAGTGACCGAGCGGTAAGTCTTGGGCCGAGGGCGGCACGGCAGGCGCTTGAAGTTACCTTTCGGTCATTTTCGACGTTGATCCACCGCCGGAGATCAAGCCAAAATGACTGATCGGTAACTGGCGTTCACCAGCGGCCAGTCGGTGCCTCGGCGCGAGTTGCCGATGTCCCCGCCCCCAGACACATGGGCTGCCAACCTGTCATGCAGCCGACCGCCCTGCTGCGCCTCGGCGTCGCTGCGAATCAGCTGCCGCATGTACTCGCCCGCGTTGACGAAGCCGCCCAGCAACACGCGCCGGTCGACGAACTCGCGAAGGTCCGGCGGCAAGGTGAGCTTGATCCCTGGGGAGGCTCATGGCGTCATCATCGAATGCGGGCGTGACGGGTGTCAGGGTGACCTGGTCCTGCCGTTCCTGACCTTCGCGTCCCTGTGCTCGAGCTTCAGCAGCAACTGCCCCCAACGCCTGAAGCGCCCGCCGCCGCTCGTCGAAGTAGTCAGCTTGCCCATCGTCCACCCCGCGTGTGTACCCGCAACGGGCCCCGGACCGTTCCGGGTACCCGCTCGGGTACACGGAAGTTCTGGGATGGGGCGGGCCGCTGTTCAACCTCCTGAAACGCCAAGCCCGCGTAAACGCTGGACTTTCCGGCCGCTTGTGGGTGTCAAGAGATCCCCTGAAACCTCACTCGAGGTTCTGCACCTGCTCGCGCATCTGCTCGATGGCCACCTTCATCTCGACCGAGACCGTGGTCAGCTCGAGCGAGGATGACTTCGAGCCCAGGGTGTTGGCTTCGCGGTGCAGTTCCTGGATCAGGAAGTCGAGCCGCTTGCCCAGCTCGCCGCCGCTGGCCAGCAGCCGCGCGATCTCGTCGAGGTGGGCGCTCAGGCGCGACAGTTCCTCGGCGACGTCGATGCGCAGCGCATAGGCTGCGGCCTCGTTCAGCGCGCGCTCCTGCAGCGTGCCGGCGCCGACGCTGGCGCCGGCGCCGGCCTGGCCGAGCGCCTCGTGCCAACGCTCCAGGAAGCGCTGCTGCTGGCGCGACACGACGGCGGGTACCAGCGGCGCAGCCCGGGCGGCCAGCTCGCGCAGGTGGCCGATGCGTTCGAGCAGGATCGCCACCAGCCGCGCGCCTTCGCGTGCGCGCGCCTCGCGCAGGCCGTCGACCGCCTGGCGCACTGCGGCCATCGCGATGTCGTCGAGCCGCTCGACGGCACCGCCCTGGCGGCACCACTGCAGCGCCTCGTTGACGCTCAGCGGCCGTGCCTTCGGCAGCCACGACTGCACGCTCGATTCGAGGTGCGCGAGCCGCACCAACTGCTCGGGCTGCGGCGCCGGCCAGGCGCTGTCCGAGTCGCGCGCGCTGGTCAGGCGCAACTCGATCTTGCCGCGCCGGAAGGCCGCGGCGATCAGATCGCGCAAAGCCGGTTCGAGGCCGCGCAGTTCGTCGGGTAGGCGAAAGCCGATGTCCAGGAAGCGACCGTTGACGGAGCGCAACTCGGCGGCCAGCCCGGGCGTTCGCGGTGCCGCCGCATCGGGGCCGGCTGCAGGGCCTGCGCTCACGCTGGCAAAACCGGTCATGCTGTAAACTGCCATCGACTTGACGCACCCGCAAAAAGATCGATTATGTCAAAGCCGAAACCCGCCCCGTTGCCTGCGGGCACCGTGGTCGGTGGCTACTCGATCGTCAAGAAGCTGGCGGCCGGTGGCTTCGGCGTCGTCTACCTGGCCGAGGATGCGCAGCGGCACTTGGTGGCGATCAAGGAATACCTGCCGGCCTCGCTGGCCGAGCGCTCACCGGGTGAATTGACACCGCGGGTCAAGCCCGAGAAGCAGCCGCTGTACCGCCTCGGCCTGAAGAGTTTCTTCGAGGAAGGGCGTTCGCTCGCGCAGATCTCGCACTCCAGCGTCGTCTCGGTGCTGAACTTCTTCCGCGAGAACGAGACCGTCTACATGGTGATGAACTACCTGCAGGGCGACACGCTGCAGGATTTCATCGTCACCGCGCGCGACCTCAAGCGCGACAAGGTGTTCCGCGAGTCGTCGATCCGCAGCCTGTTCGACGAGGTCCTGCGCGGCCTGCGCATCGTGCACCAGCACAAGATGCTGCACCTGGACATCAAGCCGGCGAACGTCTTCATCACCAACGACAACAAGGCGGTGATGCTCGACTTCGGCGCCGCGCGCGAGGTGTTGAGCAAGGAGGGCAACTTCATCCGGCCGATGTACACGCCGGGGTTCGCCGCGCCCGAGATGTACCGGCGCGACGGCACGCTGGGCCCGTGGACCGACATCTACGCCATCGGCGCGTGCATCTACGCCGGCATGCAGGGCTACCCGCCCAACGACGCACCGCAGCGGCTCGAGAAGGACCGGCTCGCGCTGTCGCTGTCGCGGCTGCGCAATGTGTACTCCGACAACCTGATCGAGGTCACCGAGTGGTGCATGTCGCTCGACCCGCTGTCGCGGCCGCAGAGCGTGTTCGCGCTGCAGAAGGAACTGGCGCGCGAGACCGAGCGGCGCTACACCAAGCTCAGCTTCAGCGAGCGCCTGAAGCTGCAGATCGAGAACCTCAAGACCGGTTCCAAACCGTGAACTGCGCGGCATGAGGTTCACCGTCTATCAGGTCAGCCGCAAGGGCGGCCGTGAGAAGAACGAAGACCGCATGGGCTACTGCTACACGCGGCAGGCGGGCCTGTTCGCGTTGGCGGACGGCATGGGCGGCCACCCCGAGGGCGAAGTGGCATCGCAGCTGGCGCTGCAGACGATGGCCGCGATGTTCCAGCGCGATGCCAGGCCGGGGTTGGCCGACCCGCTGCTGTTCCTGCAGGACGCCATCCTCGCCAGCCACCAGCGCCTGCTGCGTTACGCCAGCGACCGCGCCCTGCTCGACACGCCGCGCAGCACCGTCGTGGCCTGCCTGCTGCAGGGCAATGCCGCGTACTGGGCCCACTGCGGCGACTCGCGGCTGTACCTGGTGCGCGGCGACAAGCTGATCGCCCGCACGCGCGATCATTCGTACAGCGAGTTGCAGGACACGCTGGCGCAGGTGGTGCCGATCGGCCAGCGCTACAACCGCAACGTGCTCTTCACCTGCCTGGGGTCGCCGGGCAAGCCGGTGATCGACAGCACCGGACCCCTGCTGCTGCAGCCGGGCGACAAGGTGATGTTGTGCTCGGACGGGCTGTGGGGCACGGTCAGCGACGCCGTGATCACCGAGCAGTTGGTGCAGCGCCCGATCTCCGACGCCGTGCCCGAACTGGCCGAGCAGGCGCTGCGCAACGGCGGTGCGCGCAGCGACAACGTCACCGTGCTGGCGGTCGAGTGGGAAGGCGCCGAGGATGCCGACAACGCAGCGGCGGTGTCCACCCAGGCGCTCGGCGACGAGGTGTTCGCCTCGACCATCCAGGCCAGCCTGGCCGGCAACGCGGCGCCCGACGAGCTCGACGAGGCCGAAATCGAACGCTCGATCCGCGAGATCAACGACGCGATCCGCAAGTCCTCGCAGAACAAACCCTGAGGTGGTCCATGACTGAATCCAGGCGCGCCGTGCCGCGCTGCGAGGGCCGCGCTGCCGATGCGCTGCGCGCGGTGACGATCCAGCGCGGCTACACGCGCCATGCCGAGGGCTCGGCGCTCGTCAGCTTCGGCCACACGCGCGTGCTGTGCACCGCGTCGGTCGAGGACCGGGTGCCGCCGCACAGGCGCGGCTCGGGCCAGGGCTGGGTGACGGCCGAGTACGGCATGCTGCCGCGCGCCACCCACACGCGCGGCGACCGCGAGGCCGCGCGCGGCAGGCAGAGCGGCCGCACGCAGGAGATCCAGCGCCTGATCGGGCGCTCGCTGCGCTGCGTCTTCGATCTCGCCAGGCTCGGCGAACGCAGCATCCTGATCGACTGCGACGTGCTGCAGGCCGATGGCGGCACGCGCACCGCGGCGATCACCGGCTCCTGGGTCGCCGCGCACGACGCGGTGACGTGGCTGATCGCGCACGGCAAGCTGGCCGCGAGCCCGATCAGGGACGCGCTGGCTGCGGTGTCGGTGGGCATCGTGCAGGGGGTTGCGCTGCTCGACCTCGACTACGCCGAGGACTCGACATGCGACACCGACATGAACGTCGTGATGACCGGCTCCGGCGCGTTCGTCGAGCTGCAGGGCACCGCCGAAGGCGCGGCCTTCACGCACGCCGAGATGGATGCGCTGCTGGCGCTGGCCGACAAGGGCATCCGCGAGTTGGTCGCGCTGCAGCGTGCGGCGCTTGCAGCGCCGCTGCCGGTGCGGGCGCAGTCCGCATGGCCCGACCGGCCCATCACCATCGTGCACGGCTCCGGCCCGGGCGCAACCGGCTGGGCCAACTTCAGCAGCAACCTCGAGCCCCTCGTCGCCGCCGGCTTGCGAATAGATAAGGGTGTTGATCCCCACAACGCGGCCGCGGAGATCCACCAGCGGGCCGCCGCTGCTCCCGGGATTGATGGACGCATCGGTTTGGAGA
>JBBIPS010000208.1:0-5957 GCA_037442725.1 Burkholderiales bacterium
ACCAGCGCCAGCCGCCAGCCGCGGCGGTACAGGCGTGCCGCCAGCGCCTGGCCGATGCCGCTCGACGCGCCGGTGATGAAAGCCAGCGGCGGCGCAGTCATGGCGCTGACGCCGCAGGTTCGACCGCGATCGGCCGTGCCCCGGCATGCAGCACCGAGCGCACCGGCCCGAGCAGCTGCAACTGGCGCGTCAGGTTGTCGTAGTCGATGCCGCCGGCGCGCGCTTCGCTGCGGCCGCGTCGCACCAGCACCGGCAGGTGCGAGCGCAGGCGCTCGAAGCGAACGAAGGCGTGCAGGAACTCGCCCTCGATCTGCAGCGTCTCGGCGCCGCCGAGCTGGCTCAGCACCCGCGCTGCACCGAGCAGTTGCACCTCGCTGCCATCGGCGTTGGCCAGCGCGCGGCGCGCGCTGGCGTCGGTGCTGCGGCCGTCGGGGGCGACGGCATGGATGCGCACGCCGTCGATCTCGAGCCGGTCGGTATCGGGGTAGTGACGCAGCGCAGCGCCATCGATGCGCAGCGCGAAGCGCCCGTCCGGGTCGAAGCGCGTGATGCTGAAGTCGCGCATCGTGTAGTCGGGGTCGCTGCGCAGCGGCAGCTCGCGTGCGGACGTCGGCGCCTGTGGCGTGTGCTTGACCAGCCACCAGGTCGAGCCCGCCAGCAGCGCCATCAGCAGCAGCGGCAGATAGGTCGAGAGGGTGTTGCGCAGCCGCGCCCCCCGCGGCAGCGCCGCACGCAGCGGCGGACGCGGCCCGAGCGGGCCCAGGCTGACCGGCACCTCGGGCAGATCGGGCAGCGACAGCTCGGGGGGAGCGGCACGCGTCATGCCGGGCCGGCGCCGTTGGACTGGCTACGCATGGGGTGGTCGCGCTGGCAGCCGCGGGCCCGGGCCTAACGCGCGTCCAGCGTGGTCAGGTGCTCCTGCAGCAGCCCGGCGTAGCGACCCGACGCCATCAGCAGCAGGTCGCAGAACTCGCGCGCCGCACCCTCGCCGCCGCGCGCCGCGGTGACGTGGTGCACCAACGCCCTGACCTCGGCGTGGGCGTTGGCGGGGGCACAGGCAAAGCCCACGCGCGCGAGCAGCGGCAGGTCGGGCCAATCGTCGCCGATCGCAGCCAGGTCGGCCCAGTCCAGGCCCAGCTCGGCGCGCAACTGCTCGCCCAGCGCCAGCTTGTCGGCGACGCCGAAGTGGGCACGGGCCAGGCCGAGGTCGGCGACGCGGCGGCGCAGCGCGGCGCTGTCGCGGCCGCTCACGATGACCGGCTCGATGCCGGCGCGTGCCAGCAACTTCAGGCCGTGGCCGTCGAGCACGTGGAAGCCCTTGAACACCTCGCCGTGCTCGCCGATGAAGAGCCGGCCGTCGGTGAGCACGCCGTCGACGTCGAAGATCGCCGCCTTCATGCCGAGCGCGCTGCCCTGCGCGCGCAGCAGCAGCTCCGGGGCGAAGACCGGGAGCGCGGCCTCGGCGCGCACCATGTCAGCCTTCACCCGGCCGACCCGCGCCGCCTGCCGCCCCGGCGGCGGACCCCGCGCAAACGGCGCTGGAGGCCTTCACCTCAGATCACCTTGGCGCGCATCAACTGGCCGATGCTGAGCATGCCCGCCAGGCGCTGCGCCGCATCGAGCACGACGACGCTGGTGATGCGATGCGCCTCCATCAGCTCGGCGGCCTGCACGGCCAGCGCGTCTTCGCCGATCGTCCTGGGCGCGCGGTGCATCACTTCGCCCGCGCTGAGCGCGCGCAGGTCGGCGCCGCGCTCGACCTGGCGCCGCAGGTCGCCGTCGGTGAAGATGCCGAGCACGCGCTGTTCGGCGTCGACCACCAGTGCGCAGCCCAGCCCCTTGGCCGACATCACCCGCATCATCGCGATGCAGTCGGTCGCTGCGCCGACCGTGGGCAAGGCGTCGCCCCGGCTCATCAGGTCGGCCACGTGCACCAGCAGCTTGCGTCCCAGCGTGCCGCCGGGATGCGAGCGCGCGAAATCCTCGGCGCGAAAACCCCGTGCATCGAGCAGCGCCACCGCCAGCGCGTCGCCCAGCGCCATCTGCGCGGTGGTGCTGGCGGTGGGGGCGAGGTTGAGCGGGCAGGCTTCCTGGTCGACGGCGCTGGACAACACCACGTCGGCGTGCTGTGCCAGCATCGAGTCGACGCCGCCGGTGATCGCCACCAGCGTCGTGCCGAGCCGGCGCAGCGTCGGCAGGATGGCAGCGAACTCGTCGCTCTGGCCGGAGTTGGAGATGGCCAGCACGACGTCGCCCGGCGTGACCATGCCGAGGTCGCCGTGGCTGGCCTCGGCCGGGTGGACGAAGAACGCCGGCGTGCCGGTGGAGGCCAGCGTGGCGGCGACCTTGCGGCCGACGTGCCCGCTCTTGCCCATGCCCATCACCACGACGCGGCCGCGGCACGCCAGCATGGCCTGCACCGCGCGCGTGAATCCCGTGCCCAGGCCGGCCTTCAGCCCGAGCAGCGCGGCGGCCTCGATGTCGAGCGTCTGCCCGGCCAGCATGAGCGCGCGCGCGGGGTCGAAGGCTTGGGCGGCAGGCATGGTGCGGTCGGGATTGCGCCCGGGCGGCGCGGGGGGTCGCTTACGATCGGGCATTCTAGAAGCCCGACAGGCTCCCAAGAGGCCGCCCACGCGCGCGCGGCCTGTCGTGCCGACCGCCCATGGCCACCACGCTCGAAGTCGCCCTGCTCTACCTGGTCGCCGCCGTGCTCGGCATCGTCGCCTGCCGCCTGCTCAAGCTGCCGCCGATGCTGGGCTACCTGGCGGTGGGCGTGCTGATCGGCCCGCATGCGCTCGGGCTGGCAAGCGACATCGAGGGCGTCAGGTACCTGGCCGAGTTCGGCGTCGTGTTCCTGATGTTCGTGATCGGGCTCGAGTTCAACCTGCCCAAGCTGCGCAGCATGCGCACGCTGGTGTTCGGCCTGGGCTCGATGCAGGTGGTGCTGACGATCGTCGGCGCGTTGCTCGCCAACGCGCTGCTGGCGCTCGCCTTCGGCGCGTTCGGTGCGGCCTGGGGTCTGCCGTGGCAGGGTGCGATCGTGCTCGGCGCGGCGGCGTCGATGTCGTCCACCGCGATCGTCGTCAAGCTGATGGCCGAGCGGCTCGAGCTCGACACCGAGCACGGCAGGCGCGTGATCGGCGTGCTGCTGTTCCAGGACCTGGCCGTGGTGCCACTGCTGGTGCTGATCCCGGCGCTCGGCGAGAGCGGCCGGGACCTGGCGCTGGTGCTGGGTGCTGCGCTGCTCAAGGCCGGCGCGGTGCTGGCCGTGCTGCTGGTCGGCGGCCAGCGCGTGATGCGCTGGTGGCTCACGCTGGTGGCGCGGCGCAAGAGCGAGGAGCTGTTCATCCTCAACCTGCTGCTGGTGACGCTGGGCCTGGCCTGGCTGACCGATCGCGCCGGGCTGTCGCTGGCGCTCGGCGCCTTCGTCGCCGGCATGCTTGTGGCCGAGACCGAATACAAGCACCAGGTCGAGACCGACATCCGGCCCTTCCACGACGTGCTGCTCGGGCTGTTCTTCATCACCATCGGCATGAAGCTCGACTGGCGGCCGGTGCTCGAGCAGTGGCTGCTGGTGTTGCTGCTGACCTGCCTGCCGGTGCTGGCCAAGGCAGCGCTGGTGGCCGGTCTGGCACGGCTGTTCGGCGCCGCGCCCGGGGTGGCGATCCGCACCGGCCTGTACCTGGCGCAGGCCGGGGAGTTCGGCTTCGTGCTGCTCACGCTCGGCGCCGACTACCACCTCACGGTGGCTCAGTGGATGAGCCCGGTGCTGGCCAGCATGGTGCTGTCGATGCTGGCCACGCCGTTCGTCTTCATGTACAGCAGCCGCATCGTGATGAAGCTGTCGTCCAGCGAGTGGCTGTTGCAGTCGCTGCAGGTGACATCGATCGCCAGCAAGTCGATCCAGAGCGAGGCCCACGTCATCATCTGCGGCTACGGCCGCAGCGGCCAGAGCCTGGCGCACATGCTCGAGCTGGAGCACATCCCGTACATCGCGCTCGACCTCGACCCGGACCGCGTGCGCCAGGCTGCCGCGGCCGGTCAGAGCGTGGTGTTCGGCGACGCGGCAAGGCTGCCCAGCCTGATGGCCGCCGGCCTGGCGCGCGCCAGCGCGGTGGTGGTGAGCTACCACGACACGCCCTCGGCGCTGAAGATCCTGCACCTGGTGCGCGACCACGCGCCGCGCGTGCCGGTGATCGTGCGCACGATCGACGACGCCGACCTCGAACGCCTGCGCGCCGCCGGGGCCACCGAGGTCGTGCCCGAGGCGATCGAGGGCTCGCTGATGCTCGCCGCGCAGGCGCTGGTGCTGGTGGGCGTGCCGATGCGGCGCGTCATCCGGCTCACCCGCGACGCGCGCGATGCGCGCTACCGCCTGCTGCATGGCTTCTTCCACGGCAGCGACGACGACACCGTCGACGAACTGGCGCAGGCCCGCCTGGCCACCGTCGCGCTGCCGCAGGCCTCGGCCTGCGTCGGCCGCACGGTCGGCGAGCTGGCACTGGCCGCACTCGAGGTGCAGGTGGTCTCGGTGCGCCAGGCCGCCGGCCGGGTGGTTCCGGGCGATGATGCGCTGCCGCTCGCCGGTGGCGACACGCTGGTGCTGTCGGGACTGCCCGAAGCGCTGGCGCTGGCCGAAGCCCGGTTGCTCAAGGGCGCCAAGGCAGTCAAGGGAGCCAGGAAGGAATGACAGCGAATCCCACCGCAGCGCACGCGCTCAACGCCGACTACATCAAGGCGCACATCCGCACCGTGCCGGACTGGCCGGAGGCCGGCGTGCAGTTCCGCGACATCACGCCGCTGCTGGCCAACCCGCGCGTCTTCCGCGTGCTGATCGACGAGTTCGTGCACCGCTACTTCGACGTGCGGCCCAGCGCGATCGCCGGCCTCGACGCGCGCGGCTTCATCATCGGCGCGGTGGTGGCGTACGAGCTCAACATCGGCTTCGTGCCGATCCGCAAGCAGGGCAAGCTGCCGTTCACGACGGTGGCCGAGACCTACGAGCTCGAGTACGGCTCGGCCACCGTCGAGATGCACACCGACGCCGTCCGACCCGGCGACCGGGTCGTGCTGATCGACGACCTGATCGCCACCGGCGGCACCATGCTCGCCGGGCTGCACCTGCTCGAGCGGCTCGGCGCGCAGGTGATCGAGGGCGCGGCCATCGTCGACCTGCCCGAGCTCGGCGGCTCGCACCGGCTGCGCCAGGCCGGGCTGAAGCTGTTCAGAACAGCTTACTTCGCAGGGCATTGAGCGCGAGGCGGCGACCTCCTTCGTGCCATCGCACTCGACTCCAACGCCGACCCTTGCCGGCCCGCCATCCCGGACGAACATGCGACTCAACATAGGCTGCGGCGAGAAGCCGATCCCCGGATGGACCAACATCGACTGCGTGTCGACCGGTTTCGAAGACCTGGTCGGCAACATCGAGACCGGCATCGATCTGCCCGATGGCTGCGCCAGCGAGATCGTGCTCGACAACGTGATCGAACACGTCGGGTCGATCCCCAGGGCCATGGCCGAGATCCACCGCCTGCTCGAGACCGGCGGCAGCGTCACGCTGATCACGCCGCACTTCACCGGCCTGTCGTCGTGGCGCGACCCGACGCACCTGCACCACCTGTCGTACTTTTCGTTCGACATGTTCTGCCACCAGTACAACGGGCACTATCTGGGAGGCAGGTTGTTCGACACCACGCGCAAGAAGCTGTCGTTCGGCGGCGGGCTGCTGGGCATGATGGGACGGGCGATCTTCGCGATCAGCCCGTCGGCCTATGAGCGCAAGTACTGCTTCGTCTTTCGTGCCTCGACGCTGACGGTGACGCTCAAGGCGCTCTGAGCGCCCCCCGGCGGGGCATAAGCGCTAACTTAAAATGACTCATGCTGTTATGCTTCGAACCGCCACGAGGAAGGGGCGGTCATGGACGAGCCGTTTGAGACCGACGACGTCGAGGATG
>JBBIPS010000209.1:0-5953 GCA_037442725.1 Burkholderiales bacterium
ACTTCGACCGGCCGCTGAAGGACATCTCGCTGGGTCAGGTGCTGATGCGCCTGTTCCAGACCTCGCGTCGCTTCAACGTCGAGATCCAGCCGCAACTGGTGCTGCTGCAGAAGACGCTGCTCAACATCGAAGGCCTGGGCCGACAACTCGACCCCGAGCTCGACCTGTGGAGCACGGCCAAGCCGTTCCTCGAGCAGTGGATGAACCGGCAGGTCGGCTTCGCCGGGCTGGCCGAGCGGCTGCAGCGCGAGGCGCCACGCTACGCCCAGTGGCTGCCCGAGCTGCCGCGTCTGGTGCACCAGGCGCTGCAGCGCCGGCGCGACAGCGATCCGGCCACGTTGGCCTTACTGGTCGAGCAGCGGCGCACCAACCGCCTGCTGCAGGGGCTGCTGTTCGGCGCCATCGGCTTCGTCGCGGGCATGCTGGTCATGCAACTGCTGTTGCACTGGCGCGCCGGCTGATCGTGCCGGGTGGCGGTGCCGTCCGGGCGACTCATCCGTTGGCGGGTCGAAGCCTATAATTTTTCGTTTTGCGTCAAGGGTTCAGTCATGCCGATCTACGCTTACCGCTGCTCCGCCTGCGGTCACGCCAGGGACGTGCTGCAGAAGATGTCCGATCCCGTGCTCAGCATCTGCCCGGCCTGCGGTGCATCGTCCTTCGCCAAGCAGCTGACCGCCGCCGGCTTCCGGCTCAAGGGCACGGGCTGGTACGCCACCGACTTCAAGGCGGCCGCGGCCGGCGCGACGCCGGCGGGGGCGGCCAAGGCGGAGGCGAAGAGCGATGCGGCGTCGGACGCGAAGCCCGCCAGCGCACCGGCCGTGGCGGCCGGCGGCGGTTGCTGCGGCGGGTCGTGCTCGTGTCACTGAGCGCTTGGGCGGTGCCGCACTCCAGGGAAGTCGCCGCGTGAAGAAGTACGCGATCGCCGGGCTGCTGGTCTGGCTGCCGCTGGCCATCACCATCTGGGTGCTGCTGTGGCTGCTCGGCATGATGGACGGCATGTTCTCCTGGCTGCTCTCGCTGGTCCAGGCGGTGCTGCCGGCAGCGCTGGACGACGCGATCGAGCGGCTGCGCCATGTGCCCGGCCTGGGCGTGCTGGTGATGGTCGCGATCGTGCTCGGCACGGGTGTGTTCGTCACCAACATCTTCGGCCAGTGGTGGCTGCGGCAGTGGGACCGGCTGATGGGGCGCATCCCCATCGTCAAGTCGATCTACAGCTCGGTCAAGCAGGTCTCGGACACGCTGTTCTCGAGCAACGGCAATGCCTTCCGCGAGGCCGTGCTGGTGCCCTACCCGCACGCCGGGTCGTGGACCATCGCCTTCGTCACCGGAAAGCCCGGCGGCGAGGTCGCCGCGCTGCTCGGCAGCGAGCACGTGAGCCTGTACGTGCCGACGACGCCGAACCCGACCTCGGGCTTCTTCCTGATGATGCCGCGCGACCAGGTGCGACCACTGCAGATGAGTGTGGACGCGGCGCTGAAGTACATCATCTCGATGGGTGTGGTGGTGCCGCCGTCGAAGCCGTCGACACCCAAGGCACCGCCGACCGTGGCCCGCGGCGCGCCGCGAAATTGACGCCCGCGCCGGCGTGCGCGGGGCGCCGGCCCCGGCATGCAACCCGACACTGAAGTCGACACGACAGGCGCCCGGCCGCGAGGCGCGGCGCACCCCGGACACGAAACACGGAGAACAAGCATGAGAACCACGTACTGCGGCCTGGTCAGCGAAACGCTGATGGGCCAGACCGTCACGCTGATGGGTTGGGCGCACCGCCGTCGCGATCACGGTGGCGTGATCTTCATCGACCTGCGCGATCGCGAAGGCCTGGTGCAGATCGTCTGCGACCCGGATCGGGCGGCGATGTTCGCCGCCGCCGAGGGGGTGCGCAACGAGTTCTGCCTGAAGGTCGTCGGCCTGGTGCGCGCCCGGCCCGCCGGCACCGCCAATGCCAACCTGGTCAGCGGCGCCGTCGAGGTGCTGGCGCACGAGCTCGAGGTGCTCAACCCGAGCGTGACGCCGCCGTTCCAGCTCGACGACGAGAACCTGTCGGAGACGACGCGGCTGACGCACCGCGTGCTCGACCTGCGCCGCCCGACGATGCAGAAGAACCTGATGCTGCGCTACCGGGTGGCGATGGAGGTGCGCAAGTTCCTCGACGAACAGGGCTTCATCGACATCGAGACGCCGATGCTGACCAAGAGCACCCCCGAGGGTGCGCGTGACTACCTCGTGCCCAGCCGCGTGCACGACGGCGCGTTCTTCGCGCTGCCGCAGTCGCCGCAGTTGTTCAAGCAGTTGCTGATGGTGGCCGGCTTCGACCGCTACTACCAGATCACCAAGTGCTTCCGCGACGAGGACCTGCGCGCCGACCGCCAGCCCGAGTTCACGCAGATCGACATCGAGACTTCGTTCCTCGGCGAGGCCGAGATCCGCGCCGTCACCGAGGCCATGATCCGCCGCGTCTTCCACAACACGCTCGGCGTCGACCTGCCGGTGTATCGGCTGCTGACGTATGCCGAGGCGATGCACCGCTACGGCTCGGACAAGCCCGACCTGCGCGTCAAGCTCGAGTTCACCGAGCTCACGGATGTGATGGGCGACGTCGACTTCAAGGTCTTCTCGGGTCCGGCCAACGCCCCTGGCGGGCGCGTGGCGGCGCTGCGCGTTCCCGCCGGAGGCGAGATGAGCCGCGGCGAGATCGACGCCTACGGCGAGTTCGTCAAGATCTACGGCGCCAAGGGGCTGGCCTGGATCAAGGTCAACGACGCCGGCAAGGGCCGCGAAGGGCTGCAGAGCCCGATCGTCAAGAACCTGCACGATGCCGCGCTGACCGACATCATCGCCCGCACCGGCGCGCGCAACGGCGACCTGATCTTCTTCGGCGCCGACAAGGCCAGGATCGTCAACGACGCGCTCGGTGCGCTGCGCGTCAAGGTCGGCCTGAGCGAGTTCGGCCGCACGCACGATCTGTTCGAGGAGCGCTGGGCACCGCTGTGGGTGGTCGACTTCCCGATGTTCGAGTACGACGAGGAGGCGCAGCGCTGGAACGCCATGCACCACCCGTTCACCGCACCCAAGGACGGCCACGAGGACCTGATGACGAGCGACCCCGGCGCCTGCGTCGCCAAGGCCTACGACATGGTGCTCAACGGCTGGGAGATCGGCGGCGGCTCGGTGCGCATCCATCGCGCCGATGTGCAGGCCAAGGTCTTCGACGCGCTCAACATCGGGCCCGACGAGCAGCAGGAGAAGTTCGGCTTCCTGCTCGACGCGCTGCAGTACGGCGCGCCGCCGCACGGCGGACTGGCCTTCGGCCTGGACCGCATCGCCACACTGTTGACCCGGGCCGAGTCGATCCGCGACGTGATCGCCTTCCCGAAGACGCAGCGCGCCCAGTGCCTGCTCACCGGTGCGCCGAGCCTGGTCGACGACAAGCAGCTGCGCGAGTTGCACATCCGGCTGCGCAACCCCGGCGCGACCACGGGTTGAGACGGGCCGCGCCGACATGACCCAGGCTGGGCGAAGGGCGATGCGCTCCACCTGACGGGGTGAAGGGATCGATCACATCACGCCATGAAGACAGCGCGCAACCCGACGCCGGCCACCGATACCGGCCACGCCTCGCCGGTCGCCACCGTCGACACGACGCGCACCGACGACACGCGCATCGCCGCAGTGCGTGCGCTGGTGTCGCCGGCGGTGCTGCTCGAGGAGCTGCCCGCCACGGCCGCGGTCGAGGCGCTGGTCGAGCGCAGCCGCCAGGCCATCAGCGCCGTGCTGCACGGGCGCGACGACCGGCTCGTCGCGGTGGTCGGCCCGTGCTCGATCCACGATCGCGACCAAGCGCTGGACTATGCGCGCCGGCTCGCACCGCTGGCCACCGACCTCGCCGGCGAGTTGATCGTCGTGATGCGCGTCTACTTCGAGAAGCCGCGCACGACGGTCGGCTGGAAGGGCTACATCAACGACCCGCGTCTGGACGGCAGCTTCCGCATCAACGAGGGGCTGCGCCTGGCGCGCCAGCTGCTGCTCGGCATCTCGGCGCTCGGCGTGCCGGCGGGCACCGAGTTCCTCGACCTGCTGTCGCCGCAGTACCAGTCCGACCTGATCGCCTGGGGCGCGATCGGCGCGCGCACCACCGAGAGCCAGAGCCATCGCCAGCTCGCGTCGGGGCTGTCGTGTCCGGTCGGCTTCAAGAACGGCACCGACGGCGGTGTGCAGGTCGCCGCCGACGCGCTGCAGGCTGCCGCGGCGCCGCATTCGTTTATGGGCATGACCAAGATGGGCGTGGCGGCGATCTTCGAGACGCGCGGCAACGCCGACGGCCACGTCATCCTGCGCGGCGGCAGGTCGCCCAACTACGACCGCGCGCATGTCGATGCCGCCTGCGCCGTGCTGCGCCGCGCCGGCCTGCGCGAGCAGGTGATGATCGACTGCTCGCACGCCAACTCGGCCAAGCAGCACCGGCGCCAGGTCGACGTCGCACGCGACGTGGCGGCGCAGGTGGCCGGCGGCGAGCGCCGCATCATCGGCGTGATGATCGAGAGCCACCTGAACGAGGGCCGCCAGGATCTCGTGCCCGGCGTGACGCTGCGCCCCGGCGTGTCGATCACCGATGCCTGCCTGGGCTGGGACGACACCGTGCCGCTGCTGCGCGAACTGGCGCGGGCGGTGCGCCTGCGGCGCGGCCAGCCATGACGTCCGCAGTCGGTGCCGGCACGCGGGTGCGCCCGGCCAAGATCCCCGAGAGCGTGCTGGTCGTGATCCACACGCCGGCGCTCGAGGTGCTGCTGATCGAGCGCGCCGACCGTCCCGGCTTCTGGCAGAGCGTGACCGGCTCGCGGGCCACGCCCGACGAGCCGCTCGAGCAGACCTGCATCCGCGAGGTGGCCGAGGAGACCGGCATCGTGATCGGCTCGGACGCCGTGCCGCTGGCCGCGCTGCGCGACTGGGGGCTGCGCAACGTGTACGAAATCTATCCCCTCTGGCGCCATCGCTACGCCAGCGGCGTGACGCACAACACCGAGCATGTCTACGACCTGACGGTGCCGGCAGGCACGAGCGTCGTGCTGAGCCCGCGTGAGCACTTGCAGTTCGTCTGGATGCCGTGGCCCCAGGCGGCGGACAGGTGCTTCTCGCCGTCCAATGCCGCCGCCGTGCGTGCCATGCCGTATCGCGCGACGCACGCGTCCTGACCAGCGATGCGCAGCCGCCGTTTCAACGCCTCGCGCTTCGCGCCCAGCGCGCCGTTCACCGGCAACACCCTGCGCGTGGCGACCTACAACATCCACAAGGGCGTGCGCGGCATCGGTCCGCGCAAGCGGCTCGAGATCCACAACCTGGGCCTGGGCATCGAGGCGCTCGACGCCGACCTGGTGTGCCTGCAGGAAGTGCGCGCCTTCCACCGCCGCGACGCGCTGCGTTTCGAGCGCACGCTGCTGGGCTGGCCCGACCAGGGGCAGGCCGATTTCCTGGCCCCCGAAGGCTACGAGGTGGCTTACCACACCAACGCCGTCACGCGCGACGGCGAGCACGGCAACGCGCTGCTGTCGCGCTGGCCGATCGGCGCCGTGGGGCATCACGACGTCAGCGACCACCGCTTCGAGCAGCGCGGACTGCTGCACGCCAGGGTGCTCTGGCGCGGCATCGAGGTGCACGCGGTGGTGACCCACTTCGGGCTGATCCACGCCAGCCGGATGCGCCAGGTCGAGCGGCTGGCCGGGTTCATCGCCGAGCAGGTGCCGCGGGCCGCGCCGCTGCTGGTGGCCGGCGACTTCAACGACTGGGGCGAGAAGCTCGACGCGTCGATGCGCGCCATCGGCCTGGCGCGCGCCTGCGCCGCCGCGTCGCCTCTGCCGCGCACCTTCCCTTCGCGCGTGCCGCTGTTCGCGCTCGACCGGGTCTACCTGCGCGGCCTGCGCTGCGTCTCGGCGCTGGTGCCGCGCGGCGCCGCCTG
>JBBIPS010000210.1:0-5926 GCA_037442725.1 Burkholderiales bacterium
TGGGGCCGCCGGCTGGCGGGGGCCGCGGCGCGCGACCCAACCAGCGTCGGCGCCGCCGCACCGACGTCGAGCCCGCGCGCGGCGTCGATCCAGCACTCGGTGGCCGGGCTGTCGCGCAGCCGCTGCAGGTCGGCCGGATCGTCGATCACGAAGCTCGACTTCCAGAACGGATGCGCCAGCCACGGACCTTCGATCGCGTGCAGGTACATGCCCAGCCGCAATTGCGACACGGCAATCTTCTTCAGCCTGCGCTGGCCTGCTCCGCCGGACATCGCCTGTCTATCGGCAGCACGGCGCGCGGGCTTGAGCCCGCACGACCGGCGGCGGCAGCGCCGGCGTCAGCGCAGACCCGGCTCGGGGACGACCCGCAACTCGCCCGGCAGTGCGGCCAGATAGGCCGCCACCTGCTTCAACTCGGCCGGGCTGAAGGTGGGCTTGCGCTTGCCGTCGGCCTGCGGCGCGACCTGCGCGCGCATCAGCGCGTTGTCGCGTCCGATGAGGGCGTTGCCGTCGGTGGCGTAGGCCTTGAGCGCCGCGTACAGGTAGTCGGCGTGCTGGCCGGCCAGGCGCGGGTAGGCCGGGGCGATCGGCGCGCTGAAGTTGGCGCCGTGGCAGGCCACGCAGGCCGCCATGCGATCCTTCAGCGCCGCCGGCAGCGGCGCGGCCAGTGCGGCCGGGGCCGCCGCACCCTGGCCCTGCCGCGCATAGAACGCGGCCAGATCGGCGATGTCCTGCGCCGTCAGCGAGCCGGCGATGGCGCGCATCGTCGGATGCCTGCGACTGCCGCTCTGGTACTCGGTGAGCGCCGCGACGATGTAGCCGGCGCCCTGGCCCGAGATCATCGGCACCTTGTACAACTCGGGGAAGGTGGCCTGGTAGCCCGCGATGCCGTGGCAGCCGATGCACATCGCTGCCTTGCCGGCGCCGCGCGCGGCCTCGCCGGTGGGGTCGGCGGCGCGGGTCGGCAATGCGGCGCTCAGGCCGGCCAGCGCCAGCATCCAGGGGAACAGCGGGTTGTGCAATCTCATCGTCGTGGCGCGGGCGGGTTGTGGGCTGGGTTGGGTGACACGCGGCCCGGTCGTCTACTCCAGAACGAGCGGCGCCACCTTGCGTGATGTCAATGAGTATACGGGCAGGTCGCGACCTTATACTGGCCCGGACCTGCCCGAGGCGATGCCCTGCGTGGCGCTTCGGGAGCCTCCCGCCCATCACGCGCCGACCGCCGGCGCGCCACCCGACACACCCGCCCTACCCATGAAGTTCCAAGGCTCCGACACCTACGTCGCCACGCAGGATCTGATGCTGGCCGTCAACGCCGCGATCACGCTCGGGCGCCCGCTGCTCGTCAAGGGCGAGCCCGGTACCGGCAAGACGATGCTGGCCGAGGAGGTCGCCACCGCGCTCGGGATGCCGCTGCTGCAGTGGCACATCAAGAGCACGACCAAGGCGCAGCAGGGCCTGTACGAATACGACGCGGTGAACCGGCTGCGCGACAGCCAGCTCGCCGATGCCGAGAGTTCGGAGAAGGTCAGGGACATCCGCAACTACATCGTCAAGGGCGTGCTGTGGCAGGCCTTCACCGCCGAGACGCGCGTGGCGCTGCTGATCGACGAGGTCGACAAGGCCGACATCGAGTTCCCGAACGACCTGCTGCGCGAACTCGACCGCATGGAGTTCTACGTCTACGAGACGCGCGAGCTGGTCAAGGCACGCCACCGCCCGGTGGTGTTCATCACCTCGAACAACGAGAAGGAGCTGCCCGACGCCTTCCTGCGCCGCTGCTTCTTCCACTACATCAGGTTTCCCGATGCCCAGACGATGCAGGCCATCGTCGAGGTGCACTTCCCCGGCCTGAAGAAGGATCTGCTCGGCGCGGCGCTGAAGACCTTCTACGATGTGCGCGGCCTGCCCGGGCTGAAGAAGAAGCCCTCGACATCGGAGTTGCTCGACTGGCTCAAGCTGCTGCTGGCCGACGACATCCCGCTCGAGTCGCTGCAAAGCCGCGACGACCAGGTCAGCGTGCCGCCGCTGGTCGGCGCGCTGCTGAAGAACGAGCAGGACGTGACGCTGTTCGAGAAGCTCGTCTTCATGCAGCGGCACCACCGATGAGCGCCGCGGCGACGGGCTCCGATCTGTGCGCGCCGGTCACGCTCGCGGGGCGGCACGCCCGGCTCGAGCCGCTGGCCGCCGCGCACGCACCGGCGCTGGCCGAAGCGGTGCGCGACGGCGCGCTCTGGCAGCTCTGGTACACCGCCATCCCCGCACCCGAAGGCATGGCGGCCGAGATCGAGCGCCGCCTCGGGCTGCACGCCGCCGGGTCGATGCTGCCGTTCACGGTCTTCGACGCCGGCGGCCGCGCCGTGGGCATGACCACCTACATGAACATCGACCACCCGAACCGGCGCGTCGAGATCGGCTCGACCTGGTATGCGCGCAGCATGCAGCGCACGCCGCTCAACACAGAGTGCAAACGCATGCTGCTGGGGCACGCCTTCGAACGCCTGGACTGCATCGCCGTCGAGTTCCGCACCCACCGCTTCAACCAGCAGAGCCGGCGCGCCATCGAGCGCCTGGGCGCGCAGCTCGACGGCATGTTGCGCCACCATCAGCGCGCGGCCAACGGCACGCTGCGCGACACGGCGGTCTACAGCATCACCGCCGACGAGTGGCCGACGGTGCGCGCGCACCTCGACTTCCAGCTCGCGCGCTCGCGCTGACGCGGCCCAGCGGCCCTGCTCACCCCGCCGCCGGAGCCACGATGGCACGCCCGAAGCCGATCAGCGTCGACGACCTCTGGCGCATCGAGCGCGTCGGCGCGCCCAGCGTGGCGCCCGACGGCGCGCACGCCGTCGTCGCGGTCGCGCGCTATTCGATGAAGGACAACCAGGCGTCGAGCACGCTGTGGCTGCTGTCGACGCTGGGCGGTGCGCCGCGCGCGCTGACGCAGTGCGGCGACAAGGACGGCCAGCCGCACTACAGCCCGCAGGGCCGCAGCATCGGCTTCATCGCGCGGCGCGAACAGCAGGGCCGCAAGGACGAGACGGCGCAGTTCTACCTCATCGCGCCCGACGGCGGCGAGGCGCGCCGCGTCGGCCACGTCGCCACCGGCGTCGAGGCCTTCCGCTGGTGCCCGGACGGCAGGCGCATCGTCTTCGTCTCGTGGGTCTGGCCGGGATTGAAGGGCGCTGCCGCGCAGGCGCGCGCGCACAAGGCGCAGCAGCAGCGCAAGGACAGCGGCTACGCCACCAGCGAGGCGCAATACCGGCACTGGGACCACTTCGTGCCGCAGGGCCGCGTCGCCCACCTGCACCTGATGGAGCTGGCCAGCGGCAGGGTGCGCGACCTGTTCGAGGGCACGCCCTACGAGCTGCAGCGCGGCGACCCCGACGCCAACTGCTTCGACATCGCGCCCGACGGCCGCAGCCTGGTCTTCGCGTTCGACCCGGCGCCGGAAAAGCGCAGTGACGGGCGCTTCGCGCTCGCCGAGCTCGACCTCGCCACCGGCGCGATCAGCCCCATCGCCGGCGACCCGGCGTGGGACCTGCGCGCCCCGCGCTACAGCCCGGACGGCGCGCGCATCGCCTGCATCGCCAGCCATCAGGCCGTCAAGCACACGATGCCGGGCCAGCTCGCGCTGCACGAGCGCGCCGCGTCACGGCCGTCAGCGCACCGACGCTGGCGCCGACCCGGCGCCACGCCGGCGCGCGGCCGCAGCTTCGACGTCGTCAGCGCCGAATGGGACCACGAAGTGCACGCGCCGTTGCTGTGGGAGGACGACGGCCAGGCGCTGCTGTTCGCCGCCGAGCAGAAGGGCCGGCGTCACGTCTGGCGCTTCGACCTGCCCGAGCGCCGCGCCGAGATCGTCGTCGCAGGCGGCTGGGTGCAGGCCTTCGACAAGGCCGCCGGCACGCTGGTGGCCGCGGCCGACGCGGCCGACCATCCGGTACGGCTGCACGCCCACCTGCCGGGCGCCGCGCCGCGCCGCATCGAGCACTTCAACGACACGCTGATGCAGCGCCTGGCCCTGGGCCGGGTCGAGCAGACCTGGATCAAGGGGGCGCAGGGCGACGCGGTGCAGGTCTGGCTGTTCTACCCGCCCGGCTTCGACGCCGCGAAGAAGTACCCGTTGCTGCACGTCATCCACGGTGGCCCGCACACTTCGGTCGGCGACGGCTGGCACTACCGCTGGAACAACCCGACCTTCGCCGCGCCGGGCTACGTCGTCGCGGTGGTGAACTACCACGGCTCGTCGGGCTTCGGCTATGCCTTCCTCGACAGCATCACGCACCGCTGGGGCGAACTCGAGCTGCGCGACATCGAGGCCGCCACCGCCGCGCTGGTCCGGAAACCCTTCATCGACCGGCGCCGTGTCTTCGCCACCGGCGGCAGCTACGGCGGCTTCATGGTGGCCTGGATGAACGGCCACGCCCGACCCGGACGTTACGCGGCCTACATCTGTCACGCCGGCTGCTTCGACTGGACGGCGATGTTCGCCGACGATGCCTGGTCGTGGCACTCGCAGGAGCTGGGCGCCTGGTACTGGGACGACATGGCACGCGTGCACGCGCAGAGCCCGCATGCTTCGGCCGGCGCGATGACGACGCCGACGCTGGTGATCCACGGCGCGCTCGACTACCGCGTCCCCGACCAGCAGGGGCTGGCCTACTACAACACGCTCAAGGCGCGCGGCGTCGACGCGCGGCTGCTCTGGTTCCCGGACGAGAACCACTGGATCCTCAAGCCGCGCAACAGCGCGCTGTGGTACCGCGAGTTCTTCGCCTGGCTCGAGCGCCACGACCCGGCGCGCCAGAGCGCGCCGACCCGGCCGTCGCCTCGGTCGCCGCGCACCAGGGCGCCCGGCGCCTGATCAGCTCGCCAGGCGCGCGACGACGACGCGGTTGCGGCCGGCGCGCTTGGCCTGGTACAGCGCCCGGTCGGCGCGCTCGACGATCTGCTCGGGCGACTCGTCGGCGTCGACCGCCAGCGCCACGCCGATCGACACCGTCACGCGCAGCGGCTGCTGCTTCCACTGGACTTCAGCGTCTGCCAGCATCAGGCGCAGCCGCTCGGCGGCGCGGCGCGCGGCCACCGGCTCGGTACGCGGCAGCAGCACGCCGAACTCCTCGCCGCCGAGGCGGCCGACCACGTCCAGATCGCGCGCCGAGGCCAGCAGGATCCGCGCCACGGCCACCAGAACGGCGTCGCCGGCGGCGTGACCGTGCGTGTCGTTGACCTTCTTGAACAGATCGATGTCGATCATCAGCACGCCAAACGGGTCGCCGTAGCGGCCGAGCCAGCGGTGCTGCGCGCCGAGCTGGCGCGTCCACTCGGCGCGGTTGTACAGGCCGGTGAGCGCGTCGCGCTGCGACTGCGTGCGCAACTGGCCCAGCTGGCGCAGCATCAGCGTGGCCGCCAGGCTGCCGTGCACGAGCAGGCACAGCAGCAGCAACAGCATCGCCACCGCGACGTTGAACGGCGACTCGATCTGCAGCGGCGCTGACCGCGGCACCTGGCCGAGCCCGGGCTCGAGCAGGCTGACCAGCGCACGCAGCGCGAACAGCGCGCAGCCGGCCACCAGCGGCGACAGCAGCGCAAACGCCGTCGCGTCGCCGAACTCGACGCGCAACGCCGCATAGCCCTGCGCTGCCGTGCGCGCCAGCACCCACACCAGCGCGACGCAGACGGTGACGATCAGCAGCGTGTCGGCCTGCCCGGCGGGCAGCCAGGCTGCGCCGATGGCCGACGATCCGACGACGACCAGCACCGCCCACGCCTCGGCGTCGTGCAGCGGCAGGCGCAACGACACGAGCGTGCCGCGTCGCATCAGCAGCAGTGCCGCCACCGCGACCGTGGCCGCCAGGCCGTAGACGAGTGCGTCGCTCGCGGCGTCGCGCGCCAGGAACAGCGCCAGCGCGAGGCTGCCCGC
>JBBIPS010000211.1:0-5925 GCA_037442725.1 Burkholderiales bacterium
GGCCAATCTGACGCTGGCGCGCATGAAGCTGCAGCGCATCGAGCCGCCCGCGACGCCGGGCTGATGCGCGGGCGCGGCCGTTGCGGGGCCGCGCCGGCGCCTCAGTGGACGACGCGACCGAACTCGAACCCGCCGCCGCGCACGTCGACCGGAATCACGTCCTTGGGGCCGAAGCGGCCCTCGAGGATCAGCTTGGCCACCGGGTTCTCGATGCGCTGCTGGATCGCGCGCTTGAGCGGGCGCGCGCCGAACACCGGGTCGAAGCCGACCTTGGCGATCTCGGCCAGCGCCTCGGGCGAGACCTCGAGCTTGATCTCCATCCTGGCCAGCCTGGCTTCGAGGCCCTTGAGCTGGATCGCAGCGATCGAGCGGATGTGCGCCTCGTCCAGGGCGTGGAACACCACCGTCTCGTCGATGCGGTTCAGGAACTCGGGGCGGAAGTGCGTCTTGACCTCGCCCATCACCGCCTCGCGGATCAGCTCGGTGTCCTGCCCCGCCATCTGCATGATCATGTGCGAGCCCAGGTTGCTGGTCATCACGATCACGGTGTTCTTGAAGTCGACCGTGCGGCCCTGGCCGTCGGTGAGACGCCCGTCGTCGAGCACCTGCAGCAGCACGTTGAAGACATCCGGGTGCGCCTTCTCGACCTCGTCGAGCAGCAGCACGCTGTAGGGCTTGCGCCGCACCGCCTCGGTGAGGTGGCCGCCCTCGTCGTAGCCGACGTAGCCCGGCGGTGCGCCGATCAGCCGACTCACCGAATGCTTCTCCATGAACTCGCTCATGTCGATGCGGATCATGTGCTCCTCGCTGTCGAACAGGAAGCCGGCCAGCGCCTTGCACAGCTCGGTCTTGCCCACGCCCGTCGGGCCGAGGAACAGGAAGCTGCCCAACGGCCGGTTCGGGTCGCCCAGGCCGGCGCGCGAGCGGCGGATGGCGTCGGCCACCGCTCGAATCGCCTCATCCTGGCCGACGACGCGCTCATGCAGCCTGGCCTCCATCTGCAGCAGCTTGTCGCGCTCGCCCTGCATCAGCTTGGACACCGGGATGCCGGTGGCGCGTGACACGACCTCGGCGATCTCCTCGGCGCCGACCATCGTGCGCAGCAACTGCGGTCCGCCGGTACCATCCCTGGCGCCCTTGCTCTTGCCGGACTCCTTGGCCTGCGCCTCCTTGAGCTTCTTCTCGAGCTCGGGCAGGCGGCCGTACTGCAGCTCGGCGACCTTGTTGAAGTCGCCCTTGCGCTTCAACTCCTCGACCTGGAACTTGATCTGCTCGATCTGCTCCTTGACCTGCGCCGAGCCCTGCGCCGCCGCCTTCTCGGACTTCCAGATCTCCTCGAGGTCGGCGTACTCGCGCTGCAGCTTGACCAGTTCGTCGTCGATCAGCGCGAGCCGCTTCCTCGAGCCCTCGTCGTGCTCCTTCTTCATCGCCTCGCGTTCGATCTTCAACTGGATCATGCGGCGGTCGAGCTTGTCCATGACCTCGGGCTTGGAGTCGATCTCGATCTTGATCTTGGCCGCGGCCTCGTCGATCAGGTCGATCGCCTTGTCGGGCAGGAAGCGGTCGGTGATGTAGCGGTGGCTGAGCTCGGCCGCGGCGACGATCGCCGGGTCGGTGATCTCGACGCCGTGGTGCACCTCGTACTTCTCCTGCAGCCCGCGCAGGATCGCGATCGTCGCCTCGACGCTGGGCTCGTCGACCAGCACCTTCTGGAAGCGGCGCTCGAGCGCAGCGTCCTTCTCGACGTACTTGCGGTATTCGTTCAGCGTCGTCGCGCCGATGCAGTGCAACTCGCCGCGCGCCAGCGCCGGCTTCAACATGTTGCCGGCATCGATCGCGCCCTCGGCCTTGCCGGCGCCGACCATGGTGTGCAACTCGTCGATGAACAGGATGATGCGGCCCTGGTCGGCCGAGACCTCCTTGAGCACGGCCTTGAGCCGCTCCTCGAACTCGCCGCGGTACTTGGCGCCGGCCAGCAGGCCGGCCATGTCCAGCACCAGCACGCGCTTGTCCTTGAGCGTGTCGGGCACCTCGCCGTTGACGATGCGCTGCGCCAGGCCTTCGACGATGGCGGTCTTGCCGACGCCGGGTTCGCCGATCAGCACCGGGTTGTTCTTGCTGCGCCGCTGCAGCACCTGGATCGCGCGGCGGATCTCGTCGTCGCGGCCGATCACCGGGTCGAGCTTGCCTTGCCGCGCCCGCTCGGTCAGGTCGAGGGTGTACTTCTTCAGCGCCTCGCGCTGGCCCTCGGCCTCGGCCGAATCGACCCCCTGCCCGCCGCGCACTGCGTCGATCGCCGCCTCGAGCGACTTGCGCGTCAGGCCGTGGCCGCGCGCAATGCCGCCGAGGTCGCTCCTGCTGTCGGCCAACGCCAGCAGGAACATCTCGCTGGCGATGAACTGGTCGCCGCGCTTGGTGGCTTCCTTGTCCGCCGCCTGCAGCAACTGCACCAGGTCGCGTCCGGCCTGCACCTGGGGTGCTTGTCCAGTCTGGCCCTGCACATTCGGCAGCCCGTTGATGGCGGTCTCCATCGCCGTCTTCAACGCCGCGGTGTCGGCGCCGGCGCGATCGAGCATCGCCTTCGGCCCGTCGGGCTGGGTGAGCATCGCCAGCAACAGGTGCGAGGGTTCGATGTAGGGGTTGTCACGCGCCACGGCCAAGCTCTGCGCCTCGGCCAGGGCTTGCTGGAATGCAGTCGTGAGCTTGTCCAGACTCATGGTGGAGATCCTCCGAATCCCCGTGAACATGAGGCAGTGCGCTGTGGAATTCAAGAGTTGCGGCGCGCAGGCGCTGCGCCGGCTTGCGCGGCGTCAATCGAGCAGCGACACCAGGTTGCCGGGGCGGGCGCCGATCACGGCATTCACCGCGATCCTGGCATCGAGGGTGACAAGTCGGCCACCGTGTCGAACCGCCAGGCCAAGCAGGTACAGGTCGGTCAACTGCCTATGACCGTGGATGCGGTCCGCGCGAAACAGCGAGACATCCGTCAGGCTGACGTCGTCCGGCCAAAACTCGTGGTATCGCGTCGCGAAGGATGCATCGAGGCGCGCCAGCAACCGCCCCACTGTCTGCGTCTGCGGATAGGCCGGTTGGCTCATGATGCGCAGCACGCCGTTCTGCGTGATCGGGCAACTGGCCCAGCCGCTGTCGCCGTGGCTCTCGAACCAGTCCACCGACCGGAGATGGTGGACATGCTTGGCGTCGTTGAGCGCGATCAACACATTGACGTCGAGAAGCGAGCGCATCAAATACCCTCTTGCTCGCGAATCCGGTTCACCAATTCGTTCGTGACCACGACACCGTCGCACTCAGGCAACGGCACGATGCCGAAGCGCTTCAGGCGCGCGGCAGTCGATGCGGTTCGCTTGGCCGGCCTGGTCGCCGTCAAACCACTGCGCGCCAGAGTGCTGAGCATCGCCCCCAACGAGACCTTCTGCTGGCGCGCCATGTCCTTGGCGGCGAACAACACGTCATCAGCAATGTCGAGGGTCGTGCGCATGGTGCGACTCGGTCGGAAAGACGGGTTGGAGATTATCTCCGCATCACGCATCACGCATCACGTGGGCCCTCACTCGATCGCCTCGACCTCCTCGCCGGCCTCGTACAGGCAATCGCGGCCGAGCCGGTCCAGACACAGCTCGGCCGTCCACGGCAGCATCAGAGAGCCGCAGCGCGAATCGCGGTACAGCCGCTCGAGCGGCAGCGACTTCAGCATGCCCTGCCCGCCGCAGGTGCGCACCGCCAGGCGACAGATGTCGTTGGCGTTCTCCATGATCGTGTAGTGCGCGGCGTACAGCCGCATGCGCGCGTCCTTGTCGGGGTCGATGCGGGCATCGCGCGCGTTCTGCAGGAACAGCGCGCGCGTGGCCTCGAGCTTGACGCGCATCTCGGCCACCGCGAACTGCTTGGTCGGGTACATGCGGCGCTTGGGCTGCGTCATGCCCGGCAGCTCGGCGCGCAGGTACTGCACCGTGAAGTCGTAGGCCGCCTGCGCCACGCCGAGGTAGGTCGGCGACAGCGTGGCGAACATGTGCGGGAATCGGCTCGCGGCCTGGAAGTACAGCCCCTCGGGCAGCAGCCGCGCCGAGTCGGCGACGAACACGTCGTGGAACAGCAGGTTGCGGCTGGCGCTGGCGCGCATGCCCAGCGGGTCCCAGTCGCCGCGGACCTCGACGCCGGGCGTGTCGGCGGGGACGGCCAGGTAGATCGCGTCGTGCAGCGAGCCGCCGCCGACCCCGCCGGCGGATTCCAGCGTGCACAGCACGCCGTAGAGGTCGGCCGCGCCGGCGAGCGAGGCGAAGATCTTCTTGCCGCTGACGACGTAGCCGCCGTCGACCTTGCGCGCCAGCGTGCCCCACGGCGCGGTGCCGGCCGCCGCGGCGCCGCCTTCGGAGAACGGCTGCGCGCAGAGCTGACCCTGGCGCACGATGCGCTCGAAGTGCAGGGCCCGGTTGCGCTCGTGGTCGGCGCGTTGCGCGGGCGTCATCTCGAGCGCATCGGCGATCGGGCCGATCCACAGCGACGACGCGACGTGCATGTTCAGGCTCAGCGCGGTGGCGCCGCACCAGCGGCCGAGCTCCGCCGAGGCCAGCACATAGCTGGCGAAGTCGGCGCCCAGCCCGCCGTGCGCAGCCGGCACGCAGATGCCGAGCAGGCCGGCTGCGCGCAGATCGTCGAAGTTCTCGACCGGAAAACTGGCCTCGCGGTCGTGCCGTGCGGCACGCCCGGCAAAGCGCGGCCCGAGCGCGGCCACCCGCTCGACGAGCGCACGCTGGCGCGGTGTCAGCGCGGCCGGGTTGCCGGCGATGTGCGACGGCCGGTAGCGCGAAGCCGTGGGATCCTCCGGGGCAGCGGTCATGGGGCTCTCCTCGGTCACAGCACCTCGCCGAGCATGCGGTAGTGGCCGCCCTGGAACAGCAGCGGCGCCAGCGCCAGGTCGGTGATGCGCTCGACCCGGCCGATGAACAGCACGTGGTCACCCGCGGGCTGCTGCAGGTGCGCGGCGCACTCGAACACCGCAGCGCAGGCGCCGAGCACGGGCGCGCCGCCCAGGCCGCTCGTCCAGTGGCCCTGGCCGAACCTGTCGGACGCCGGCGAGGCGAAGTGGCGGGACAGCTCGACCTGGGTCTCGGCCAGCACGTTGATCGCGAAATGTCGCGCCGCGCTGAACGCCGCCAGGCTCGGGCTGGCGCGGCGCAGCGACCACAGCACCAGCGGCGGGTCGAGCGAGAGCGAGTTGAACGAGTTGGCCGTCAGCCCGACCGGCGCACCACCGGCGTCGACGCAGGTAACGATCGTCACGCCGGTGGCGAAGCGGCCCAGCGCGGACCGCAGCGACGTTGCGGCCCCTGCGGGCAATTCAGTCTTCGACACGGCGGCGCGACGCGGGCAGCGCGGCTGTCATGCGCCGGGGCTCTGGCTCGCGAGGTTGTCCGTGGCAAGGCCCCAGCGCGCCAGCGCCCGGTCGTCGGCGACGCGCGCGTCGACCCAGCGCGCACCCTCGGGCGTCGTCTCCTTCTTCCAGAACGGCGCCTGCGTCTTGAGGTAGTCGATCAGGAACTCGCAGCCCTTGAAGGCCTCGCCCCGGTGCGCCGCGCTGACCGCGACCAGCACGATCTGGTCGAACGGCTGCAACCGCCCGACGCGATGGATGACGCGCACCGCGCGCAGGTCGAAGCGTGCCAGCGCGGCGTCGATCATCGACTCGATCGCCTTCTCGGTCATGCCGGGGTAATGCTCCAGTTCCATCGCCGCCACTGTGCTGGCGTCGTTGCGGTCGCGCACGGTGCCGACGAAGCTGGCCACCGCGCCGACGCCGCCGTCGTCGGCACGCAGCGCGGCCACCTCGGCCGAGAGGTCGAAGTCGGACGTCTGGATGCGAACGCGCGGTGCAGGCGACTGCGGGGCCGATGCTGCGGGAGGATG
>JBBIPS010000212.1:0-5921 GCA_037442725.1 Burkholderiales bacterium
CAGCCTGGACCCCTCGGCCAAGCGCGAGGTCGAGACGCTGATCGACGAGTTCGGCCGCGACGGAATGACGCTGGTGATGAGCACGCACAACCTCGGCCAGGTCAAGCGGCTGGCGACAAGGGTGATCTACCTCGACGCCGGGCGTCTGGTGGTGGACATCGACAGCGAAGCGTTCTTTCGGCACGACGCGCTGCCGAGCGATGCGGCGCAATTCCTCAAGGGAGAATTGCCATGGACCTGAGCCTGCTGCGGCGCCACCTCGTAGCCGCCACGTGGCTGATCGCTGCCGTCTTCGCGCCGGCCGCGGTGCAGGCCGAAGACGGCTTCATCGTCATGGCCTCGACCACCTCGACCGAACAGTCGGGACTGTTCGGCCACCTGCTGCCGCAGTTCAAGGCCGCCACCGGGATCGAGGTGCGGGTGGTCGCGCTGGGCACTGGCCAGGCGCTCGACATGGGGCGTCGCGGCGACGCCGACGTCCTGTTCGTGCACGACAAGGTGGCCGAGGAGAAGTTCGTCGCCGACGGCTGGGGTCTGCAGCGGCTGCCCGTGATGTACAACGATTTCGTCCTGGTCGGCCCGGCCTCGGACCCGGCCAGGGTGCGCGGCACGGACATCGTCGGCGCGCTGCGGCAGCTCGCCACGACCGGCGCGCCGTTCATCTCGCGCGGCGACAAGAGCGGCACCCACGCCGCCGAGCTGCGCTACTGGAAGGCCGCTGCGGTCGACCCGGCTGCGGCCCGGCCGGCGGGCTACAAGGCCTGCGGCTGCGGCATGGGCCCGGCGCTCAACATCGCCGCGTCGACCGGCGCCTACCTGCTGTCCGACCGCGGCACCTGGCTCAACTTCCACAATCGCGCCGACCTCGCCGTTCTGGTCGAAGGCGACCAGCGCCTGTTCAACCAGTACGGCGTCATCGTCGTCAACCCGGCCCGGCATCCGCATGTCAAGCAGGCGCTGGCGCAGCGTTTCGTCGACTGGGTCGTCTCACCGGCCGGCCAGGCCGCGATCGCCGGCTACAGGATCGGCGGCGAGCCGTTGTTCTTCCCCAATGCCGCCAGCGCGGGCAGGTAGCCGGGCCGCGCTCGAGCCTGGAACAACCAATCCGGGTTTCGGTGCCGACCTAGGGTAAAGCCCGGGTTCCAGCGCAAGACGGCTATGCACATGATTGCATAAGCCGACAGCCTGCGCACGGCGCGCGGGCGGGTGTTGTGTCCATCGTGGAGAAGAACACCATGCAGAAGAGCCTGCACATCAACCCGGAAAAGTGCACCGGGTGCCTGCAATGCGAGATGGCCTGTTCGTTCGAGAACTACGGCACTTTCGCGCCGGCGAAGTCGCGCATCAAGGTGTTCGACTTCCATCACACCGGGCGCAAGGTGCCTTACACCTGCACCCAGTGCGACGAGGCGTGGTGCCTGCACGCCTGCCCGGTCGAGGCGATCACGGTCGACACGCTCACCGGCGCCAAGGTCGTCGACGAGGCCACCTGCGTCGGCTGCAAGGTCTGCACGATCGCGTGTCCGTTCGGCACCATCAACTACGTGCAGGAGACCGGCAAGGTGCAGAAGTGCGACCTCTGCGGCGGCGAGCCCGCCTGCGCCGGGGCTTGCCCGACCGGCGCGATCACCTACATCGACGCCAACTGGACCGGTTTGAACAAGATGGCCGCGTGGGCCGACAAGCTCGGCAACCAAGCGACGGCCTGAGCGCCACTTCAAGGAGATCGACATGTCCTGGGCAGGAAAAATTCTTCGCGTCAATCTGACCGCCGGCACGGTCAAGTCCGAGCCGCTCAACATGACCTGGGCCCGGCAGTACCTCGGCTCGCGCGGTCTGGCTTCCAAGTACCTGGTCGAGGAGATCGACCCCAAGGTCGACCCGCTGTCAGCCGACAACAAGATCATCTGGGCCACCGGCCCGCTGACCGGCACAATGGCCTCGACAGGTGGGCGCTACACGGTCGTCACCAAGGGGCCGCTGACCGGCGCCATCGCGTGCTCCAACTCGGGCGGTTACTGGGGCGCCGAGCTGAAGATGGCCGGCTGGGACATGGTGATCTTCGAAGGCAAGTCACCCAAGCCGGTGTACCTGTCGATCAGCGACGACGTGGCCGAGTTGAAGGACGCCGCGCACCTGTGGGGCAAGAGCGTCTGGGTCACCGAGGAGACGCTGAAGAAGCAGCACCAGGATCCGCAACTTCGCGTCAGCTCGATCGGGCTGGCCGGTGAGAACCAGGTGCTGTTTGCCGCGGTCGTCAACGACCTGCACCGGGCGGCCGGCCGCTCGGGGGTGGGCGCCGTGATGGGAGCCAAGAACCTGAAGGCGATCGCCGTGCGCGGAACGAAGGGCGTGGGCAACATCGCCAACCCGAAGGAGTTCATGCGCGTCACTGCCGAGAAGAAGAAGATCCTCGCCGACAACGGCGTCACGGGCCAGGGCCTGCCGACCTACGGCACGCAGGTGCTGATGAACGTCATCAACGAGATCGGCGCGCTGCCCACGCGCAACCACCGCGACGTCCAGTTCGAGGGCGCCAAGGACATCTCGGCCGAAGCCATGGCCACGCCGCGCAAGAGCGACGGCAAGGCGCAGTTGGTGACCAACCAGGCCTGCTTCGGCTGCACCATCGCCTGCGGTCGCATCAGCAAGATCGACCAGAAGCACTTCAGCGTCGAGAACAAGCCGCAGTACTGGGGCGCCACCGGCGGCCTCGAATACGAAGCTGCCTGGGCGCTGGGTGCGGCCAACGGCGTCAACGACCTCGAGGCGCTGCAGTACGCCAACACCATCTGCAACGAGCAGGGGATGGACCCGATCACCTTCGGCGCCACCATCGGCGCGGTGATGGAGCTCTACGAGATGGGCGTGCTGAAGAAGGAGACGCTCGGCATCGAGTCGCCGTTCGGTTCGGCCAGGGCGCTGTGCGAGCTCGCCGACATGACCGCCAGCGGCACCGGCTTCGGCAAGGAAATCGGCCAGGGCTCCAAGCGCCTGACCGCCAAGTACGGCCACCCCGAGCTCTCGATGAGCGTCAAGGGCCAGGAGTTCCCGGCCTACGACAGCCGCGGCATCCAGGGCATGGGCCTGGCGTATGCCACCAGCAACCGCGGTGCCTGCCACCTGCGCGGGTACACGGTGGCCTCCGAGGTGCTGGGCATCCCGGTGAAGACCGATCCGCTGGTCGCCGAGGGCAAGCCCGAGCTGGTCAAGGCGTTCCAGGACGCTACCGCCACCTTCGATTCGGCCGGCATCTGCATCTTCACCAGCTTCGCCTGGGGCCTGGCCGACGTGCAGCCGCAGGTCGCCGCGGCCTGCGGCGACGAGTTCACGCTCGAGAACCTGTCGCTGATCGGCGAGCGCATCTGGAACATGGAGCGTGACTTCAACAACCGTGCCGGCTTCACCGAGAAGGACGACACGCTGCCCAGGCGGCTGCTCACCGAGCCGGCCAAGACCGGCCCGGCCAAGGGCCTGGTCAACAAGCTGGCCGAAATGCTGCCCAAGTACTACGAGGCGCGCGGCTGGGACGCCGGCGGCCGGCTCAAGCCCGAGACGCGGGCCCGACTGGGGCTGTGATTCCGCCGCTGAGTCGTTGACCCAAGGCGGTCCCCGGACCGCCTTGTTTCTTTTCGAGAGGGCCTTGCCATGAAGCACGTGATCCTGGGCGCCGGGCCGGCCGGCGTGATCGCCGCCGAGACCATCCGCAATTCGAACCCGGACGACGAGATCACCATCGTCGGCGACGAGCCCGAGGCGCCTTACTCGCGCATGGCGATCCCGTACCTGCTGATGGGCAAGATCGGCGAGGAGGGCACGCACCTGCGTCACGGCGCCGGACACTACGCCGCGCAACGCATCACGCTGCGGCGCGGGCGCGCCAGGTCGGTCGACACTGCGGCGCGCAGCGTGACGCTCGACGATGGCGCGCTGCTCGGCTTCGACAGGCTGTTGATCGCCACCGGCTCGTCGCCCGCGACGCCGCCGATTCCGGGCATCGATGGCCCCGGCGTGCACCCGTGCTGGACGCTGGCCGACGCGCGCGCCATCATGGCGCTGGCCCAGCCGGGCGCCAGGGTGCTGCAACTCGGCGCCGGCTTCATCGGCTGCATCATCATGGAAGCACTGGCGATGCGCGGCGTCAGGCTCACCGTCGTCGAGATGGGCGACCGCATGGTGCCGCGCATGATGGGCCCGACCGCAGGCGGCATGATCAAGGACTGGTGCACCGCCAAGGGCGTGGCCGTCCATACCGGTGCCCGGGTCGAGGCCATCGAGCGGCCCGCGTCGAATGCGTCAGCCGCGCCGACGCACGAACCCGGCCTGCTGAGCCGGATTGCCCACGTCGTGGGGCTGGGCCAGGAGCCTGCCGCGCCGGCATCCGCGTCGGCGGCGGGTGCGCCGATGTCGGTGCGGCTGTCCAGCGGCCAGCGCATCGACGCGGACCTGGTCATCAGCGCCACCGGCGTCAAGCCGAACATCGGCTTTCTCGAGACATCGGGCCTCAGGTGCCTGGTCGGCGTGCTCACCGACGAGCATCTGCAGACCAACGTCGCCGGCATCTACGCTGCCGGCGACTGCGCCGAGGCCTTCGACAAGGTCAGCGGCCAGACCATCGTCAGCGCCATCCAGCCCAACGCCGCCGAGCAGGCACGCGTGGCCGCGCTCAACATGGTCGGCAGGCCGGTCGCGCTCAAGGGCGTCACGCAGATCAACGTGCTCGACACGCTCGGCCTGATCAGCACCAGTTTCGGCCACTGGCAGGGCGACCCCGACGGCGAACATGTCGAGTTGACCGATCGTGCTGCCGACGCGGGCCGGGGCCGGCACCTGAGCCTGCAGTTCAAGGGTGACCGCCTGATCGGCTGCAACTCGGTTGGCTGGACCGACCATGTCGGCGTGATGCGCGGGCTGGTCGAGGGCCAAGTCAGGCTGAGTTCCGACTGGAAGCAGCGGCTGTTGCACGACCCGACGCAACTGATGCCGGCCTACCTGGCGTGCGCGCAGGCGCAGCAGGCGCACGCGCATGTCCGGGGACGGTCCTGAACGTTCTCGAGGTTGCGCCGCGTCCCATGCGCATCACCTTCAAGCTCTACGCCAGCCTAGGCGCGTACCTGCCGATCGAACGTCGCAGCGGCAACGTGATCACGCTGGACGTGGCGCCGGCAGCGACGATCGCCGAGGTCATCGCGCCGTTCAATCTGCCGGCCAGGCTCGTGCACCTGGTGCTGGTCAACGGCGTCTTCGTGCCGCCCGCCGAGCGCGCCGCGCGCGTGCTCGCAGACGGCGACGTGCTGGCGATCTGGCCACCCATCGCGGGTGGGTGAGGCCGGACCGCGGACAGTCCCGGCGGACTGTCTGCGGCCTGCCGAACCGGCCGAGTTCTGCGAGGCCGTGGGAGCAGGCCGGACCGCGGACAGTCCCTGCGGACTGTCTGCGGCCTGCCGAACCGGCCGAGCTCTGCGAGGCCGTGGGAGGAACCTTGCAGGCGAGTTGTCCCGTCGAATTCGAGCGCGAGCACGGCTGCACCGAGGCCGACTGGCTGCGCTGGCTGCCGCATGCGGCGCGCGACCAGCGCTGCGAGTTGACGTTGCCCGGCCGGGCCCGCGTCGCCATCGGCGCGGGTCGACTCGACCTGCACTGGCGCGCGCTGGCGCCGCGCCGGATCGCGCTGATGCGCATGCCGCGACTGGTCGTGCGCTACCGCTTCGAGGGCGTCGACGAGGCCGGGCGCAGCGAGTTCATGCGCTACTTCGACCTGTACCTGCAGCGCGGCGGCGGTTGAAGCGCCGCGGGCGGGGCGGCGGCTGACGGGTCCCGGGCTCTCAACGGTCCGCCGCGGCGCAGGCCAGTGGCTCGCCGCGTCCCGCCGCGCGCAACTGGCGGCCGATCAGGTCGGCCAGGCGTGCCACGGCACGGCG
>JBBIPS010000213.1:0-5916 GCA_037442725.1 Burkholderiales bacterium
AAATCATCGTCGACCGCATGAAGCGCGAGTTCGGCGTCGAGGCCAACGTCGGCAAACCGCAGGTGGCCTACCGCGAGACGATCCGCAGGGCGGTGTCGGATGTCGAGGGCAAGTTCGTGCGCCAATCCGGCGGCAAGGGTCAGTATGGCCACGTCGTGCTCAAGATCGAGCCGCAGGAGCCGGGCAAGGGCTTCGAATTCGTCGACGCGATCAAGGGTGGTGTGGTACCGCGCGAGTTCATCCCGGCGGTGCAGAAGGGCGTCGTCGATTCTTTGCCCAACGGCGTGCTGGCCGGCTACCCGGTGGTCGACGTCAAGGTGACGCTGACCTTCGGTTCATACCACGAAGTGGACTCGAACGAGAACGCCTTCAAGATGGCGGCCTCGCTTGGCTTCAAGGACGGTTGCCGCAAGGCCTCGCCGGTGATTCTCGAGCCGATGATGGCGGTGGAAGTCGAAACCCCTGAAGACTACGCCGGCGGTGTGATGGGCGACCTGTCCTCGCGGCGCGGCATGGTCCAGGGCATGGACGAAATTCCCGGCGGCGGCAAGGTCATCAAGGCCGAGGTGCCGCTGTCCGAGATGTTCGGCTATTCGACGACGCTGCGTTCGATGTCGCAGGGGCGGGCCACCTACACGATGGAGTTCAAACACTACTCGGAAGCGCCGAAGAACGTCGCCGACGCAATCATCACGGCACGCACCAAGTAGTCGTCCGCGAGCCAGCTCTTCAAGTCGGTCTTCGCGCCCGGCAGTCCGTTGCCAGTGGCGGACGTTGCGTCGGAGACCCTAAACAACACACTGGCCACTGTTCTTTGTTCAGGAGAATTCGAGATGGCAAAAAGCAAGTACGAACGGACCAAGCCGCACGTCAACGTGGGCACGATCGGACACGTCGACCACGGCAAGACGACGCTGACCGCGGCGATCACGAAGGTGCTGGCGGCCAGGTTTGGTGGCGAGGTCAAGGCCTACGACCAGATCGACGCGGCGCCCGAGGAGAAGGCGCGCGGCATCACGATCAACACCGCGCACGTCGAGTACGAGACCTCGCACCGGCACTACGCGCACGTGGACTGCCCCGGGCACGCCGACTACGTCAAGAACATGATCACCGGCGCGGCGCAGATGGACGGCGCGATCCTGGTGGTGTCGGCCGCCGACGGACCGATGCCGCAGACGCGCGAGCACATCCTGCTGGCGCGCCAGGTGGGCGTGCCCTACATCATCGTGTTCCTGAACAAGTGCGACATGGTCGACGACGCCGAGCTGCTCGAACTCGTCGAGATGGAAGTGCGCGAGCTGCTCGACAAGTACGACTTTCCGGGTGATGCCACGCCGATCGTGCACGGCAGCGCCAAGCTCGCGCTCGAAGGCGACACCGGAGCGATGGGCGAGCAAGCCATCCTGAAGCTGGCCGACGCGCTGGACAGCTACATTCCGACGCCGGTGCGGGCCATCGACGGTGCGTTCCTGATGCCGGTCGAAGACGTGTTCTCGATCTCCGGGCGCGGCACGGTGGTGACCGGGCGGGTCGAACGCGGCGTGATCAAGGTCGGCGAGGAAATCGAGATCGTGGGTATCCGGGCGACGCAGAAGACCGTCTGCACCGGCGTCGAGATGTTCCGCAAGCTGCTCGACCAGGGGCAGGCCGGCGACAACATCGGCGTGCTGCTGCGTGGCACCAAGCGCGAGGAAGTCGAGCGCGGCCAGGTGCTGTGCAAGCCCGCGAGCGTCAAGCCGCACACGCACTTCACGGCCGAGATCTACGTGCTGAGCAAGGAAGAAGGCGGGCGCCACACGCCGTTCTTCAACAACTACCGGCCGCAGTTCTACTTCCGCACGACCGACGTCACCGGTGCGGTCGAGCTGCCGGCGGACAAGGAGATGGTGATGCCGGGGGACAACGTCAGCATCACGGTCAAGCTGATCGCGCCGATCGCGATGGAAGAGGGCCTGCGATTCGCCATCCGCGAAGGCGGACGCACCGTCGGTGCCGGGGTCGTGGCCAAGATCATCGAGTAAGCACCGTCCGAGGGTTCGGGCTGCAGGGGCATAGCTCAATTGGCAGAGCGTCGGTCTCCAAAACCGAAGGTTGGGGGTTCGATTCCCTCTGCCCCTGCCAGGCACGGACATTGAAGGCAAACCGACACGTCGATCGAACACATTCCGAGCCCTGACAAGGCACGGCCCGCAGGCTCCCGCCGGCCCGGCGGGCCTTGCCGCTGATGGGCCGCAGCACGCCGCGCAGTGGTGTTCACGGCGCGCGAGACAGCACACAAGAGCATGGCCACCACCCCTCAAGTCGAGACCGTTTCCACCGCCGCGGACAAAGCCAAGCTGGCTGCCTCGGGGGCGCTGGTGCTGGCTGCCCTGGCGGCCTTCTACCTGCTCGGCAAGCAGGATCTGTGGCTGCGCGTGCTGGTCCTGCTGTTGGTCCTGGTGGTGGCGGTCGCGGTCTTCCTCACCGCCGAGCCGGGACGCCAGTTGATCGCCTACAGCCGCGACTCCACGCGTGAGGTCAAGAAGGTCGTCTGGCCGACCCGCAAGGAGGCCACCCAGATGACCGGCTATGTCTTTGCCTTTGTCGTTGCGATGGCGCTGTTCTTGTGGCTGACCGACAAGACGCTCGAGTGGGTGCTGTACGACCTGATCCTGGGCTGGAAGCGCTGAAGGATGGCAGAGCAATGAGCGAACAACTGATTCCAGACACGGCCGCGTGCACGCCCGATGCGGCCAATCCGCTGCGCTGGTACGTGGTGCATGCCTACTCGGGCATGGAGAAGGCGGCCGAGCGCAACATCCGGGAGCGCATCGAGCGTGCGGGGATGCAGGCCAAGTTCGGTCGCATCCTGGTGCCGACGGAAGAAGTCATCGAGTTGAAGGGCGGCAAGAAGTCGGTCACGCAGCGCCGCTTCTTCCCTGGCTACGTGCTGGTCGAGATGGTGATGGACGACGAGTCCTGGCATCTGGTCAAGCACACCGCCAAGGTCACCGGGTTCGTCGGGGGCGCCAAGACCCGCCCGGCGCCGATCTCCGAGGCCGAGGTGATGAAGATCGTCAACCAGATGCAGGAAGGTCTGGAAAAGCCGCGGCCCAAGGTCGAGTGGCAGGTCGGCGAGCTGGTGCGGATCAAGGAAGGGCCGTTCACCGATTTCAACGGCGCGGTCGAGGACGTCAATTACGAGAAGTCCAAGGTCAAGGTCTCGGTCACGATCTTCGGTCGTGCCACCGGCGTCGAACTGGACTTCGCACAGGTCGAGAAGGTTTGATGACCATAGTCGGTCGCGCCTCGCTCAAGGCCCGCCGGGCCACCGGCGCGGTTTGATTCTTGCAACGGCAGGTGATGTGGCGCGGCCCGGCGCCGCCTGCCGGTTCCAGTCAACGGGCCGCGATGACGAGGAGCTGGACGGGGCTCGTCCCCGACGGCGTCTGAACTCGACAAGGAGCCCCCCGTGGCAAAGAAGATCGTCGGCTTCATCAAGCTGCAAGTACCTGCCGGCAAGGCCAACCCGTCGCCGCCGATCGGCCCGGCGCTGGGCCAGCGTGGCCTGAACATCATGGAGTTCTGCAAGGCGTTCAACGCCCAGACGCAGAGCTACGAGCCGGGCCTGAAGCTGCCGGTGGTGATCACCGCGTTCGCCGACAAGTCCTTCACCTTCGTGCTGAAGTCGCCGCCGGCGGGCGTGCTGATCAAGAAGGTGCTCAAGCTCGAGAAGGGTTCGGGCAAGCCCAACCTCGACAAGGTCGGCAAGATCACGCGCGCCCAGCTCGAGGAGATCGCCCGGATGAAGGTCAAGGATCTGACCGCCGCCGACATGGACGCCGCAGTGCGCACGATCGCTGGTTCTGCCCGCTCGATGGGCGTCATCGTGGAAGGGGTCTGACATGGCCAAGCTCACCAAACGCCAGAAGGCCGTCGCCGGCAAGGTCGACCCGGTCAAGCTCTACGCGATCGACGCCGCGCTGGCGCTTGTCAAGGAGTGCGCCACCGCCAAGTTCGACGAGTCGATCGACGTCGCGGTCCAGCTCGGCATCGATGCCAAGAAGTCGGATCAGGTCGTGCGTGGCGCGGTCGTCATGCCCAACGGTACCGGCAAGACCAAGCGCGTGGCCGTGTTCGCCCAGGGCGCCAAGGCCGAGGAGGCGCGCGCCGCAGGCGCCGACGTCGTCGGCATGGAAGATCTGGCTGCCGAGGTCAAGGCCGGCAACCTGAATTTCGACGTCGTCATCGCGTCGCCCGACACCATGCGCGTGGTCGGCACCCTGGGCCAGATCCTCGGTCCGCGTGGCCTGATGCCGAACCCCAAGGTCGGCACCGTCACGCCCGACGTGGCCACCGCGGTGCGCAACGCAAAGGCCGGCCAGGTGCAGTTCCGTGTCGACAAGGCGGGCATCATCCACGGCAGCATCGGCCGGCGCTCGTTCGACAGCGACAAGCTCAAGGGCAACCTGGCCGCGCTGCTCGATGTCCTGGCCAAGTCAAAGCCGGCGACGAGCAAGGGCGTCTTCCTGCGCAAGGTGGCGTTGTCGTCGACGATGGGCATCGGCGTGCGCGTCGACATGGCCACGCTCGCGACGGCTTGAGCCGAAGGATCGAAGGGTCGCGCGTCGGTCTTGCGCGCTTCCCAGGACTGGTGGGTCGAGCCCGGACGCGTCCGGGCTCGGGCCATCCAAGACCGCTGGCGAAGCCGGCTGGCTTCTCAATCGGGGATCCTCTGGTATCCACGGCCAGCGCAGATGGCGGTCCCGCCTGAAGGACAGTGGAGTCGCATCGGCACGGCGCCGGGGGCTTCGGTGGGCTGGATGGTTTGGTCGCTGCAACCCGGGTGCGCCGGGCTGCTTCCCGCGGTGCGGGGGTGAACGGCGCAATTTTGTGAGGAGCAGACCTTGAGTCTCAATCGTAACGAGAAGGCAGCCGTGGTGGCGGATGTGTCGGCGCAGGCCGCACGCTCGCAAACGCTCGCGCTGGCCGAGTACCGTGGCCTCACCGTCGAACACCTGAACAAGCTGCGCCGCGAGGCGCGCGACAGGGGCGTGTACCTTCATGTACTGAAGAACTCGCTGGCTCGTCGCGCCGTCGCCGGCACACCGTTCGAGGTGGTCACGGAGAGCATGGCCGGCCCGCTGATCTACGGCTTTTCGCAGGACGCGGTCGCCGCGGCCAAAGTCATCGCCGACTTTGCCAAGGGCAACGAAAAGCTGATCGTCAAGGGCGGGGCCTACGCGGGCCGGTTGCTGGACGCCAACGGGGTCAAGGCCCTGGCGGCCATCCCCGGCCGCGAAGTGTTGATCGCCCAGATCGCGGGCCTGCTGACGTCGCCGATCCAGCGACTGGCCAGCGTGCTGGCCGCCGTTGCCGACAAGCTCGGTGCATCCGGCGCTGCCCAGGTGGCGCCGGCAGCGACCGAAGCGACCGCCGCGGCCTGAACACCATTCAAACCTATCCACCGAATCGAGGAAATCCAAATGGCATTCGATAAAGACGCATTCCTGACCGCCATGGACAGCATGTCCGTGATGGAGCTCAACGACCTGGTCAAGGCCATCGAGGCGAAGTTCGGCGTTTCCGCCGCAGCGATGGCCGCACCGGCCGCCGCGGGCGGCACGGCCGCTGCCGCGGTCGAGGAACAGACCGAATTCACCGTCATGCTGGTCGAGACCGGCGCCAACAAGGTGCAGGTCATCAAGGCCGTGCGCGAACTCACCGGCCTGGGGCTGAAGGAAGCCAAGGATCTGGTCGACGGCGCACCCAAGCCTGTCAAGGAAGCCATCGCCAAGGCCGATGCCGAGGCGGTCAAGAAGAAGCTCGAGGACGCAGGCGCCAAGGTCGAACTCAAGTGACTCGGCGCGCGCTCGTTGCCCGACCCGATCTCGGCTCCGCGTTGCCTGGCCTGACCCAGGTGCGGTGGTGCGC
>JBBIPS010000214.1:0-5871 GCA_037442725.1 Burkholderiales bacterium
GGCGCGCAGCGCGATCGAGCGCGCCCGGGCCACGGCGCAGGCCGCACCGCAGCGCGCGTCGAGCGACGCCGAGCGCGACTTCGCCGCGGCCGCCAGGACGGACGGCTGGGAAAGTTTCTGAGCGCCCTCAGGGCCTGGCTGCGCCCGGCCCGCCCCCCGCGGGGGTTCAAGCAAAGTGGCGCAGCCATATTTGCTTGAGAGCCGCATCAAGCCCGCCGCCGGCGCGCCGATAAGCCCGAAAGACGCCACGCCGCGCCACCCCGCAACGACCCAGGACACAGCATGCAAACGACTCTCGAAGGCAGCCGCGTCGCACCTCACGACGCCGCGCGCAGCGCCGGTGCGGCGGTGCCGGCGACGGCGCCCGCGGGCGCCCTGGTCGCGCCCCGCAACGGCGAATACCTGACCTTCCGGCTCGGGGCCGAGGAGTACGGCATCGACATCCTGCGCGTGCAGGAGATCCGCTCGTACGAGACGCCGACGCGCATCGCCAATGCACCCGCCTTCCTCAAGGGCGTGGTCAACCTGCGCGGCGTGATCGTGCCGGTCGTCGACCTGCGCATCAAACTCGGCTGCGGTGCCGCCGAGTACGACCACGCCACCGTCGTGATCGTGCTGAACGTGCATGGCCGCGTCGTCGGTGCGGTGGTCGATGCGGTGTGTGACGTGCTGCGCCTGGCCGGCGAGGCGATCCGCCCGGCACCGGCGCTGGCCGCCAGCGTCGACACGCGCTACATCACCGGCATCGGCAGCGTCGCCGAACGCATGCTGATCCTGGTCGACATCGACGCGCTGATGAGCAGCGCCGGGATGGGGCTGATGGACGACCGCGAATGCTGAAAGTCGTCACCGTGATGCTGAAGGCCGTCACCGTGCGCCTGGACGACATGAAGGTCTCGGCCCGGCTCGGCCTGGGTTTCGGCATCGCCGCGCTGCTGGGCATCGCCATGGCGGCGATCGCGACGCTGCAGATGCGGCAGCTTGCCGGCCGGCTCGACGAAGTCGCGAACGACCGCATGGTCAAGGTGGGCCAGTTCTCGACCCTCAAGGACAACCTCAATACCGAGGCGCGCTCGGTGCGCGACATCGCGCTCACCCGCGATGCCGCGGTGCGCGCCAGCAAGCAGGTGCAGATCGCCGAGCTGCGCAACGAGAACTCGAAACTGCTGGCCGAACTCGACCGCACGATCCGCCTGCCCAGGGCGCGCGAGCTGTACAAGGTCATCGTCGAGATGCGCGGCCCCTACGACGCGGCCGCCGATCGCGCCGCCGATCTGGCCCGCGAAGGCAGCACGCAGGAGGCCGGCGCGCTGCTGATCGGCGACGTGCACGACAGGCAGCAGGTGATCTTCGACGCCGTCGACGCCTCCAACCGCGTGCAGGGCGAGCTCGCCGGCACGCTGGCCAGGCAGGCCGCTGCCGACGCCGCACGCAACGCGCTGCTGCTGACGGCACTGGCCGCGGCGATCGCCGTGCTCAGCGGCGTGCTGGGCTGGCTGACGACGCGCAGCCTGTGGCGGGCCCTCGGCGCCGAGCCCGGCCAGGTCAGCGCGGCGGTGCAGCGCGTCGCCGAGGGCGACCTCGCCAGCCCGATCCCGGTGCGCGCCGGCGACCGCACCAGCACGATGGCGGCGGTCCGACGCATGCAGCAAGCGCTGGCCGGGATCGTGCGCACCGTGCGCGACAACGCCGACAGCGTTGCCGCCGCCAGCGTGCAGATCGCCCAGGGCAACCAGGACCTGAGCCAGCGCACCGAAGAGCAGGCTTCGGCGCTCGCGCAAACCGCGGCGTCGATGGACCAGCTAAGTTCGACCGTCGGGCACAACGACGACCACGCCCGGCAGGCCAACCAGCTGGCCCTGGGCGCGAGCAGCGTCGCGATCAAGGGCGGCGAAGCCGTCGGCCAGGTGGTCGAGACGATGCAAGGCATCGACGACAGTGCAAGGCAGATCGTCGACATCATCGGCGTGATCGACGGCATCGCGTTCCAGACCAACATCCTGGCGCTAAACGCCGCGGTCGAAGCGGCGCGGGCGGGTGAGCACGGCCGCGGCTTCGCCGTGGTGGCGGCCGAGGTACGCAGCCTGGCCGGCCGCTGCGCCGATGCCGCCCGGCAGGTCAAGGGCCTGGTCGCGGCCAGCGTCGAGCGCGTCGAACAGGGCACGCGCCAGGTCGCGCAGGCCGGGTCGACGATGACCGAGGTGGTGGTGTCGATCCGGCGCGTGGCCGACCTCGTCGGCGAGATCAGCGCGGCCAGCGGCGAGCAGCGCGGTGGCGTGACACAGGTCGGCAGCGCCGTGGCCCAGATGGACCAGGCCACGCAGCGCAACGCCGTGCTGGTCGAGGAATCCGCCGCCGCGGCCGAGCGGCTGAGCCAGCAGGCACGCGCGCTGGTGCAGGCGGTGGCGGTGTTCAGGCTCGGCCGCACCGAGCCGGCGCACCCGGCGGCGACCCCTGCCGCCCCGAAGGCGGCGCACTGGCCGGTCGAGCCGGTGCGCACGCTGGCCGCATCGACCTGAGACGCCGGGACGTCGCACGGCGTCCCGCCGCGGCAACCCCGGAACAACCCCGAGCGGCCAGGCCGGCTGCACGGGTCAGAATGGGCCGCTCGACATTCACGCGGGGGCTCATCGTTTGCTGTTTCTCCAGCTGGTCATCAGCGGCATCGCGCAGGGGTGCATCTACGGGCTGATCGCGCTCGGGTTCGTGCTGATCTACAAGGCCACCGAGACCGTCAGCTTCGCGCAGGGCGACCTGATGATGCTGGGCGCCTTCGCCGGCCTGGCCGGCATGACGTTCATGGGCCTGCCGTACTGGATCGCAGTGCCGCTGGCGATCGTCGGCATGGCCGTGTTCGGCGTGCTGCTCGAGCGCCTGGTGATCCGCCCGATCCTCGGCCAGCCGGCGTTCTCGATCGTGATGCTGACGATCGGCATCGGCTACGTCGCGCGCGGCGTGATCACGATGGTGCCCAACATCGGCACCGAGACGCATGCGCTGCCGGTGCCGTACAAGGACGTGTCGTGGCGGCTCGGCGCGCTGGTGCTCAACGCCGAGCAGTGGGTGGTCATCGGCAGCACCGCGCTGCTCGGCCTGCTGCTGTACGCCGGCTTCAGGTACAGCCGGCTCGGCGTGGCGATGCAGGCGTCGTCGCAGAACCAGCTCGCCGCGTACTACATGGGCATCCCGGTGCAGCGCCTGAACGGCCTGGTGTGGGGGCTGGCCTCGGCGCTGGCGGCGATCGCCGGGCTGCTGCTCGCACCGATCACCTTCGTCCACGCCAACATGGGATTCATCGGCCTGAAGGCCCTGCCGGCCGCGGTGGTCGGCGGCTTCGGCAGCCTGCCGGGTGCGATCGTCGGCGGCGTGCTGATCGGCGTCGTCGAGTCGCTGTCGGGCTTCTACCTGCCCGACGGCTTCAAGGACGTCGCCGCCTACATCGTCGTGCTGGCGATGCTGGCGATCAGGCCGAACGGGCTGTTCGGCCAATCGCTGCGCAAGAAGGTCTGACGTGCGCTTCATCTTCAAGACCGACTACGCGCAGGACATCGACCTGTTCCAGCACGGCGGCCAGCGCTTCTGGTACGCGCTGCTGCTGGCCGCGCTGCTGGCTGCGCCATGGCTCGTCAGCGAATACTGGCTGGCGCAGTTCACCTTCATCCTCATCTACTCGATCGTCGGCCTCGGCCTGATGCTGCTGGCCGGCTTCACCGGCCTGTTCTCGATCGGTCACGCCGCCTTCCTCGGCGTCGGCGCGTACACCCAGGCGGTGCTGACCAACCTGGGGCTGCCGTTCCCGCTCGCGCTGGCGTGTGCCGCCGGCCTGTCGGCAGCGGTGGGCATGGTGGTGGCGCTGCCGGCGCTGCGCGTCAAGGGCATCTACCTCGGCATCGCGACGCTGGCGTTCGGCTTCATCGTCGAGGAAGTCTTCGCGCGCTGGGACGGCGTCACCGGTGGCAACGCCGGCATCCACGTCAAGGCGCCCGAGCTGCTCGGCTGGGCGCTCGACAGCGGAACCGACTTCTACTTCCTGTGCCTGCTGCTCGCGGTCGGCGCCACGCTCGCCGTGCTCAACCTGCTGCGCACGCCGACCGGACGCGCCTTCGTCGCGATCCGCGACTCCGAGGTGTCGGCGCAGAGCATGGGCATCCATCTGGCGTACTACAAGACGCTGTCGTTCGCGATCTCGGCGGCGCTGGCCGGCATCGGCGGGGCCCTGTACGCGCACAAGCTGCGTTTCATCTCGCCCGACCAGTTCGACATCCTGCAGTCGATCGACCTGCTGCTGATGGTGGTGATCGGCGGGCTCGGCTCGGTGCACGGCGCGTTCCTCGGCGCGATCTTCCTGATCAGCATGCCGCAGGCGATCGCGCTGGCCAAGGACCACCTGCCGGCCGTCGTCGGGCAGGCGCCGGGCCTGCAGGGGCTGGTCTACGGCGTGGTGCTGATCGCCTTCGTGCTGTTCGAGCCGCTCGGCCTGTATGGCCGCTGGCTCAAGGTGCGCACCTACCTGCAGCTGTTCCCGTTCTACCGCCGCGGCATGTTCAAGCGGCAAAAGAGCTTCCAGAAGTCCGACCGGCTGAGATGAATCCTCGCCCCCGAGGCGCCTTCGGCGCCTGCCCCCAGGAGGCGCCGCCGACGGCCCGGCGCTGCCGGTGCCGCGACGGCCGCACAGTCGTGCCGGGTGCGCGCGCGCGGGACGCGACCCGGCGGCACGGACAACCGAGATGACGCAGGCGTTGCTCTCGGCCCGCGACCTGGGCGTGCGCTTCGGCGGCGTGCTGGCCGTCAACGGCGTGAGCTTCGACGTGCGCCGCGGCGAGGTGTTCACGCTGATCGGCCCCAACGGCGCGGGCAAGACGACGGTGTTCAACCTCATCAGCCGCATCTACACACCGAGCACCGGAACGATCGAGTTCGACGGCCACGCGCTGGCCGACCTGGCGCCGCACGACGTGGCACGGCTGGGCATCGCGCGAACCTTCCAGAACATCGAGTTGTTCGAGCATGCGACGGTGCTGCAGAACCTGCTCATCGGCCGCCACACCCGGCGCCAGTCGGGGCTGTGGGGCGACCTCTTCTTCAGCGCCGGGACGCGCCGCGCCGAACTGGCCGCGCGCGAGAAGGTGGAGCAGGTGATCGACCGGCTCGACCTGCAGCACCACCGCGAGTCGCTCGTCGCCGGCCTGCCCTACGGCGTGCGCAAGGTGGTCGAGCTGGCGCGCGCGCTGTGCACCGAGCCCAGGCTGCTGCTGCTCGACGAGCCGTCGTCGGGGCTGAACACCGAGGAGACCGACGACATGGCGTTCTGGATCCGCGACATCCAGCGCGAGCTGGGCATCTCGGTGCTGATGGTCGAGCACGACATGCGCCTGGTCTCCAAGGTGTCCGACCGCGTGCTGGCGCTGAACCAGGGCGAGATGCTCGCGCTGGGCACGCCGGGGCAGGTCCAGGCCGACCCGGCGGTGATCGAAGCCTACCTGGGATCGGCGGGCGAGCTGTCGGGCCTGCGCAGGCCCGCATGACGACGATGCTCGAACTGCTCAACGTCGAGAGTGCGTACGGCCCGGTGCGCGCCATCCGCGGCGTCAGCCTGCGCGTGCGCCAGGGCGAGATCTCCACCGTGCTCGGCGCCAACGGCGCGGGCAAGACGACCATCCTCAGGACCATCTCGGGCATCATCGACCCGCGCCAGGGCCGCATCGAGTTCGACGGCCACGACATCACCGCGCGCGACCCGGCGGCGATCGTCCGACAGGGGCTGAGCCACGTGCCCGAGGGTCGCGAGGTGTTCCCGCTGCTGTCGGTGCGCGACAACCTGATGATGGGCGCCTACACCCGGCATGACCGCGACGGCGTGGCGCGCGACAT
>JBBIPS010000215.1:0-5849 GCA_037442725.1 Burkholderiales bacterium
CCAAACGTTCACCTTTCACCAACGAGGGCCGCGCCGCCTTGCTGCACGCGGTGGCGCACATCGAGTTCAACGCCATCAACCTGGCACTGGACGCCGTCTGGCGCTTCCCCGGCCTGCCTGAAGCCTTCTACCGCGACTGGCTGCGCGTGGCGTCTGAAGAGGCCCTGCACTTCACGCTGCTGGCCGACCACCTGGCCACCTTGGGCCATGCTTACGGCGATTTTGAGGCACACGACGGCCTGTGGGCCATGACGGCCAGCACGGCCGGCGACCTGACGGCCCGCATGGCCCTGGTGCCACGCACGCTGGAAGCGCGCGGCCTGGACGCCACGCCGCCCATGCAAAAGCGCCTGGCCCAGGCCGGCGACCACGCGGCCGTGGCCATCCTGGACGTGATCCTGCGCGACGAAGTGGGCCACGTGGCCATCGGCAACCGCTGGTACGGCTGGTGCTGCGCGCGGCAGGGGCTGGACCCGGTGACCCACTACGCCGCGCTGACCGCGCAATACAAGGCCCCGCGCCTGAAACCACCTTTCAACCTGGAAGCCCGCCGCGCGGCCGGCTTCAGCGACACCGAACTGGCCGTGCTGCAGGCCCGGCCCGACACGGCCTGACACGGCCGCCCCTGCCCCCCTGCAACCCTGCCCCGTCACAGCCCACAGAAAGCCCAACCGCATGCGCATCTTCGTTGCCGGTTTCCAGCACGAAACCAACACCTTCGCGCCCACGCAGGCCGACTGGGCCGCCTTCCAATCGGGCGCCGGTTACCCGGAAACCACCCGAGGTGCGGCCATGCTGGCGCGCATGGGCGGCACGTCCTTGCCCATGGGCGGCTTCATCCGCGACGCGGCCGAACGTGGCTGGCAACTGCTGCCCAGCATCTGGGCCGCGGCCACGCCTTCGGCGCGGGCCATGTCGGCCAGGCGCAGCCCGAGCGCGAGCTGGCGCAGCAGCCGGCGCTCGGCGGCGGTGAGCGTCAGCGGGCTGCTCAGCTGGGCGATCGACAGGCGCTCGCCGGCGGCCAGGTCGGCGTCGAAGTGTTCGAGCAGCCGACTCGCGATCCCGGGCGCGATGTCGGCACTGCCGGACAGCGTGGCGCGGGCGCGCACGGCCAGCGCGCCGGGTGCCGCGCCGTCGCTGGGGTGGAAGTTGTCGGCACCTTCCTGCAGCGCGTCGAGCAGCAGCGGGTCGGTCGGGTCGGGCGCGACGATCAGCATGCGCGTTCTCGCATGGCCGTTGCGCAGCACGCGCAGCAGGTCGATCGCGCTGCCTTCGGCCAGCCGCAGGTCACACACCAGCAGATCCGGATCGTGCCGTTGCAGCAGCAGCCGCGCCGCGGCGGCGGTGTGCGCCGGCCCCAGCACCTGCCAGCCGCCGCTGGCGCGCAGCGCGCGGCGCGACGCCGTGGTCTGGGCCGGATCGCGTCCGGCCAACACAACGCTGGTCATGCTCCTCCCGACGATGAGCCTTCTTCGACGGGCCTGATTCTCGGCCCGTGGCGACGACGCCGCACTGCGCAGGCGCGGTGCGAGCGCGGCAGCGGCGCGGGCACGCGTCAAATCACCGTGAGCGGGGTCACGCCGCCTGCAGCTTCGTCGGTGTCGGCTGGAAGGTCGCGCTGCTGGCCAGCGGCCAATAGAAGCGGAAGACGTTGTGCGGCCACTCGGCGGCGCCGCGCTCGGCCTGCAGCAGCGCGCCACGGGCCACGCTGGGCAGCAGGTTGGCGAGCAGTCGCACCTCGTGGTCGGCGCCGCGGCGGACGATGTGCGCCGGGCTCAACTCGCCCGGGTGCTGCAGCCCGGCGGCCTGCACCAGCTCGCGCAGCGCGTCGAGCGTCTGGCGGTGGAACATCGCGACGCGCTCGATCTTGTCGCGCACCACCAGCGCCTGCTGGCGCACCGCATCCTGCGTCGTCACCCCGGTCGGGCAGGCGCCCGTGTGGCAGTGCTGGGCCTGGATGCAGCCGAGCGCGAACATGAAGCCGCGCGCGCTGTTGCACCAGTCGGCACCGACCGCCAGCGCGCGTGCAATGTCGAAGGCGCTGACGATCTTGCCGGCGCAGCCGAGTTTGACGCGCTCGCGCAGGTTCAGCCCGACCAGCGTGTTGTGCACGAGCCGCAGCCCCTCCTGCATCGGCGCGCCGACATGGTCGGTGAACTCGAGCGGCGCGGCGCCGGTGCCGCCTTCGGCGCCGTCGACGACGATGAAGTCGGGCAGCAGATCGCTCTCGCGCATCGCCTTGGCCAGCGCGAACCACTCCCATGGGTGGCCGATGCAGAGCTTGAAGCCGACCGGCTTGCCGCCCGACAGCGCGCGCAGCCGATCGAGGAACTGCAGCATCCCGAGCGGGGTCGAGAACGCGCTGTGCGCGGCCGGCGAGACGCAGTCGAGCCCGACCGGAACGCCGCGCGCGCTGGCGATCTCGGCCGTGACCTTGGCGCCCGGCAGCACACCGCCATGGCCGGGCTTGGCGCCCTGGCTCAGCTTCAGCTCGATGAGCTTGACCTGCGGGTCGCGCGCATTGGCCTCGAAGCGCTCGGCACTGAACGTGCCGTCGTCGTTGCGGCAGCCGAAATAGCCCGAGCCGATCTCCCACACCAGGTCGCCGCCGTGCACGCGGTGGTGCGCGCTGATCGAGCCCTCGCCGGTGTCGTGCATGAAGCCGCCGCGCCGCGCGCCGCCGTTGAGCGCCATGATCGCATTGGCGCTGAGCGCGCCGAAGCTCATCGCCGAGATGTTGAACAGGCTGGCCGAATGGGGCTGCGTGCAGCGGCTGCCCGCGCCCGCGCCGATCGTGACGCGGAAGTCGCTCGAGTCGATGTGCGTCGGCTGCAGCGAATGGTTGATCCACTCGTAGCCGCTCTGGTGCACGTCGAGCTGGGTGCCGAACGGGCGCTTGTCCGAGTCGCCCTTGCTGCGCTGGTACACGAGCGAGCGCTGCTGGCGCGAGAACGGCACCGCCTCGCGGTCGTCCTCGAGGAAGTACTGGCGCACCTCGGGGCGGATCCATTCGAACAGGAAGCGCAGGTGGCCGATGACCGGATAGTTGCGCAGCAGCGCGTGCTGCGACTGGCGCAGGTCGCGCAATCCGGTGACGAGTCCCGCGGCGCCGAGCAGCGCGAGCAGCGCGAGCCAGCCGTCGTGGTCGAGCGCCAGCCACAGCGCGCTGGCGAGCAACGCGGCCAGTGCGCACGCCAGCAGCGTCAGCCAGCGGATGGGGAAGTGACGGTCGAGCGCGATCAGCCAGCCGGGCATCGGGAAATCTCCTTAGGCGCGCGGGCGCGGCCCCCTTGGGCGAGGCTGGACCGTCGCCGCCGGGCGCAGCGTGCGCACGATCGTTGCATTGGACGGCGCGGCTGGTGTGTTCGATCGCTCGAGAAGCGCCGCCGCGGCCCGCCAATCCCCGGCGCCGGCGCGGCCGGCGCAGGCACCAGCGGGTTTGCGCGGCGGTCGCGACGAACCGCGCTGCCGAGTGCGTCGGGTGGCGTCGGGTGGCGTCGGGTGGGCAACTCAGCGAAGTAAAGGGGGAGGGACGGGCGCCGCCCGTCCCGCAGGACATGAGCAGAGTTGCCCACCCGACGCGCTCGGCGCGCACAGTCCACTGAACCACTGCGCGCAAACCCTCGGCGACACATGCCGCAGCGCGGGGCAAGCCACCCGAAGGCGGTCGCACGCCAACGGCCGCTCCGGGCCGCGAGCCGCCAGCCGTTTGTGCGTGATCGAACGCCGTCTGGTCTCAGTCCACCGTCCGGCGGTAACGAGCGAGCGCCACGGCGCCGGCCACGCCCAGGAAGGCCAGCATCGGCCAGAGTTCGGGCAGCACCTCGGCGGCGCCGTTGCCCTTGAGCAGGATGCCGCGCACGATGCGCAGGAAGTGCGTCAACGGCAGCACTTCGCCGACGCCCTGCGCCCAGCGCGGCATGCCGCGGAACGGGAACATGAAGCCCGACAGCAGGATCGACGGCAGGAAGAAGAAGAAGGTCATCTGCAGCGCCTGCAGCTGGTTCCTGGCCAGCGTCGAGAAGGTGAAACCCACGCCCAGGTTGGCCAGCATGAAGACGCCGATCATCGCCATCAGCAGCGTGAAGCTGCCGTTCATCGGCACCTCGAACAGCAGTGCCGCGGCGGCCATCACGACGCCGAGCTGGACATAGCCGATGACGACGTAGGGCGCGATCTTGCCGAGCATCACCTCGAGCGGTCGCACCGGCGTGGCGAGCAGGTTCTCGAGCGTGCCGCGCTCGCGCTCGCGTGTCATCGCCAGGCCGGTGAGCATCACCATCGTCATCGTCAGCACGGTGCCGATCAGCCCGGGCACGATGTTGTAGCGCGACAGGCCCTCGGGGTTGTAGCGGCGCTGGATGCGCAGTTCGACCGGCGCCTGGCGCGGCTGCAGCCCGGCCAGCGCGCCGACCAGGTCGTGCTGCAGTGCCGGCGTAGCGATCTGGCCGAGCGCGGCGATCGCGTTGCCGGCCGAAGCGGGGTCGGTGGCATCGACCGACACCAGCAGCGCCGGGCGCTCGCCGCGCAGCACGCGGCGCGTGAAGTCGGGCGGGATGACGACCATGAACTGCACCGCGCCGCGCTCGACCAGCGCGGCGGCGTCGGCCTCGCGCTGGCGCGTCTCGGTGATATGGAAGTAGCCGCTGTTCTGCAGCGCCGCGGTCAGGCTGCGCGCCAGCGGTCCGCCGTCGGCGGCCACCAGCACCGTAGGCAGGCCTTTCGGATCGGTGTTGATCGCGTAGCCGAACAGCACCAGTTGCAGCACCGGAATGCCCACCGCCATCGCGAAGGTGAGCCGGTCGCGCAGCATCTGCTGGAACTCCTTGATGAAGACCGCCAGCGTGCGCTGCCACGAGAAGCGTTTCATCGCGGCCCCTGCCCTGGCGCCGGTGCGCGGGCTGCCGACGCGTCGGGTGCGTTGCCGATCAGGCTGACGAAGACGTCCTGGGCGCGCCGCCAGCGCAGCGAGCCGTGCTCGCGCCACGGCGCGGTGGCGGCGTCGAGCCGCGCGGCGTCGTGGCCGGCGACGTGCAGCGTGTTGCCGAACGCGGCCACGCTCATCACACCCGTGGCGGCCTGCAACGGCTCGACCAGCGCGGCGACGTCATCGCCCTCGACGACCCAGACCGCGAGCCCCGCCTGTTCGACGATCCGGCGCGCGCTGCCGGCGGCCAGCATGCGGCCGTAGGCGAGGTAGCGCAGTTCGTGGCAACGCTCGGCTTCGTCCATGTAGTGGGTCGACACCAGCACCGTGATGCCCGTGGCGGCCCGGCGGTGGATCTCGGCCCAGAAGTCGCGCCGCGCCTTCGGGTCGACGCCGGCGGTGGGCTCGTCGAGCAGCAGCAGGCGCGGCTCGTGGATCAGGCATGCGGCCAGCGCCAGGCGCTGCTTCCAGCCGCCCGACAAGGTGCCCGCCAACTGGTTCGCCTGCCCGGTCAGGCCGAATCGCTCGAGCGTGGCGTCGACCGCCGCGCGGCGGCGTCTCAGCTCGAACAGCCGCGCGACGAAGTCCAGGTTCTCGCGGATCGAAAGATCGTCGTACAGGCCGAAGCGCTGCGGCATGTAGCCGACCTCGCGCTTGATCGCCGCGGCCGCGGTGGCGATGTCGAGGCCGAGGCAGGTGCCGCTGCCGGCGTCGGCCTCGAGCAGCCCGCACAGCATGCGGATCGTCGTCGTCTTGCCGCTGCCGTTGGGACCGAGGAAGCCGCAGATGCGCCCGCGCGCCACCTGCAGGTCGATGTGGTCGACGACGTCCCGGCCGTCGTAGCGCTTGGTCAACCCGCGCACGTCGATGGCCGGCGCGGCCGGCGCGTCCGGGTTCACCGTGCGGCAGCCGCGGCGCGACG
>JBBIPS010000216.1:0-5838 GCA_037442725.1 Burkholderiales bacterium
TCACGGGCGGCGGCCAGTGCGCGCGCCGGCTGGCCGCCGGAATCGATGATGATGGTCTCGATTTTGCGGACCTTGCCGTCGCCGAACTTCACGCCGCCATGCGCGCTCACATAATTGAGATAGGCGATGAGTTGACGCACATAGATCGACAGCGGCGGCTTGCCACCGACCATGGCGCCGGCGGCGCGCTGGGCCAGTGCCTGTCGATATTCGCCCGGCCCGAAAGCCTCGACGAAACGGTCGGCAGTGGGATAGGACGTATAGCGTGGCCCCGGCCGATCGAGCCGGCGCAACATGGCCTCGGTCAGGACAGGAACGGGTTCGTCGGTTTGATTCAGCATGGGTCGCACTATGCCAAATGGATCGAATGCCACCTTGATTTGCCTCAAGCCGGAGTCGTGAAATGACCTAAGATCGCGCAGCCTCATCGGCGCTCCGGGATGACTCGTCAACCCGTACCGTGTCCGCCGATTGATACATGACAAGCCAGCATTGAACGGATAATCATCACATGACGAGCGAACCATCCAGACTGCGGGCCGATCCGTTGAAGGTCGCATGCTCCAGTTGCAACCTGCGCGAACTCTGTCTGCCGGTCGGTCTCAACCGTGAAAACCTCGACCGGCTCGACAGTCTCGTCGGCGCGCGACAGTCGGTCGGGCGTGGCAATACGCTGTTCCGAACCGGCGATGCATTTCAATCGCTCTATGCCGTACGGACCGGGTTCTTCAAGACCTGCGTCTCGGCTGAAGACGGCCGAGATCAGGTGACTGGATTCCAGATGGCGGGCGAGTTGATCGGCCTCGACGGCATCAGCACCGACTGCCATACCTGCGACGCCGTCGCGCTTGAGGACTCGCAGGTCTGCGTGATCCCCTACAGCCAACTCGAGGGCCTGTCGCGCGAGTTCAACGAATTGCAGCACCAGTTCCACAAGATCATGAGCCGCGAGATCGTGCGCGATCATGGCGTGATGCTCTTGCTGGGCAGCATGCGCGCGGAAGAGCGCCTGGCAGCATTCCTGCTCAACCTGACGCAACGACTGCAGGCGCGCGGGTTCTCGGCGTCAGCGCTGATCCTGCGCATGACGCGCGAGGAGATCGGCAGCTATCTCGGCCTCAAGCTCGAGACCGTCAGCCGCACCTTCTCGAAGTTCCAGGACGACGGCATCCTCGAGGTCAAACAGCGGCACATCCGCATCCTGGCCCAGGACAAGCTCGACGGTGTGATCAACGGTTCGCCGAGCTGAGAGCTCGAGCCGACGAGCAACGCATCGCGGCGAAGCCCGAGCCGCGTTTGCCCGGCGCACCGGGATCGAGCGCGTCAGGGTCGGTCTGACCGCCGGTTCAGTTCGATCGAAGTCAACTCGAGCAACTGGGTCAGCGCGCCGGCCACGGCGATCACGAGCCAGAAGACGAAGAACGCCATCGTGTAGACGGCGGCCGCCGGCATCTCCACCGCCGGGCCGCCAAACCAGCGCAGTTGCGTCGGGTCGATCAGCGTGAAGACCAGGACCTCCAACACGCCGGCCATCAGGAAGGCCGGCCACAGAACGGCCATGGCGTGTTGTCGCAAGGCGGCTCTGTCCATGCTGCGATCCGGTCCGGTCAGCGCGCTGCGGCCGTTGCCGCGTGGTTGCGTGCCTGCAGCGCGGGTGTCTCGGCATTCGGACGAGTGGTCGGCGCATCGCGCGCCGACGCGGTCTCGGTCAGCACAACGTCGGCACCTCGCTGGGCCACGACCGCGGTGATCAGGCTCGCCACCACGACCACCAGCGGGCCGCCGACCACCAGCCACATCACGCCGATACGCCACCACGGTGCGGACCGGCCCGACTCGGCCGTCAGCGCCGGACCGGGAGTGTCATCGAGGCTCATCGCGGTCTCCTTGCGTCGCCGCTCAGCGCGGCACGATGAAGGTTGATTTCTCGGTGAGCGCAGCGCCCGCTGCGACCCCGCCCGGTGCCAGTGCGATCCGGAAGCGCACGGCGTGCGCACCGGGGCCGATGTCGCGCGCACTTCCGGCCGGGATGCTCACCCCGAGCGTGAACCAGCGCGCCTCTGCGGGTGCCAGTTCGATCTCGGGCCGCGCCGCCAGCGCGATGCCAGGCAGGCCCTCGACCGATACTTCGTAGCGCTGCGGCTCCTCGGTGGCGTTCATGACCTGCAGGCGATAGATGTTCTCGACGCGGCCATTGTCGACCAGTCGAGCCAGCGCTGCGCGATCGCGCACCACGTCGACCTTGAACGGCGAGCGCATCGCCAGACTGACGATGAGCGCGACGATGATCAGGCCGAGGATCGCGCTGTACACCAATACTCGCGGGCGCAGCACACGGCGCAGCAGCTCGCTGCGATCCAGGTGCTGCGCCAGGCCGTTCTGCGTGTCGTAGCGCACCAGGCCGCGCGCATAACCCATCTTGTCCATCACGCCGTCGCAGACGTCGACGCACGCGGCGCAGCCGATGCACTCGTACTGCAGCCCGCGCCGGATGTCGATGCCGGTCGGGCAGACCTGCACGCAAAGCTCGCAATCGATGCAGGCACCCAGACCCAGCTTGGCCGCATCCGCCTTGCGGGCGCGCGTGCCGCGCGGCTCGCCGCGCTCGGTGTCGTAGCTGATGATCAGCGTGTCCTTGTCGAACATCGCACTCTGGAAGCGGGCATAGGGGCACATGTACTTGCACACCTGCTCGCGCATGAAGCCGGCGTTGCCGTAGGTGGCAAAGCCGTAGAACAGCACCCAGAACCACTCCCACGGTCCGAACGCCAGCGCCGCGGCTTCGGCAGCCAGGGTCCTGGCCGGGGTGAAGTAGCCGACGAAGGTGAATCCGGTCCACAGCGCCAGCGCCACCCAGGTCACCTGCGTGGCGGTCTTGCGCCAGAGCTTGTCGGCGGTCCAAGGTGCGCAGTCGCGCTTCATGCGTGCCATGCGGTCGCCCTCGAACCTGCGTTCGATCCACATGAACAGCTCGGTGTAGACGGTCTGCGGGCAGGCATAGCCGCACCACAGCCGCCCGGCCATCGCGGTGAACAGGAACAGCGCGTACGCCGAGATGATGAGGAGGCCCGTCAGGTAGATGAAGTCCTGCGGATACAGCACGAGCGGGCCGATGTAGAAACGCCGCGCCGCGAGGTCGAGCAACACCAGCGGCCGGTCGTTCCACTCGAGCCATGGCAAACCGTAGAACAGCAGTTGGGTCGCCCAGACCAGCGCCCAGCGCCAGCGCATGAACTGGCCACGGACAGCGCGTGGGTAGATCTTCTTCTGTTTCTGGTACAGCGACACGACAGACGTCGCCGCGTCATCCCCGTACGGAGTCGGCGGCAGCGGTGTTGCGTCTGGCGTGGCCTCGCTCATCGACAGGGTTTCACGCGCTTACCTGGCGGCGACGTTCGCGCTCTGGCTCAGGTTCCAGACGTAGGCCGCGAGCACATGGATCTGCTCGGGAGTCAGTCGCCTCGCATGTGCCGGCATGACGTTGGTCTTGCCGTTGTTGACCATCGCCATCACAGCGTCCTCGCCCCAGCCGTGCAGCCAGGTCTTGTCCGTCAGGTTGGGCGCGCCGATGGCCTGGTTGCCCTTGCCATCCGGACCGTGGCAGGCGGCACAGACGGCGAACTTGGGCTTGCCGAGCTGTGCCGCCACATTGTTGTGCGCGCTGCCGGACAGGCTGAGAACGTAGTTGGCCACGTTGCGAACATCTTCGGCACTGCCCACCGCTGCAGCCATCGGCGGCATCATGCCGGTGCGACCTTGGGCGATGGTCTTCTCGATGTATTCCGGACCGCTGCCGCCGAGCCAGTCGCCGTCGGTCAGGTTCGGGAAACCCTTGCTGCCGTGCGCGTCCGAACCGTGGCAACCGGCGCAGGTGTTGATGAACAACCGTTCGCCGATGCCCATCGCCTGTGCGTCCTTGGCCAGTTCGGCCGCAGGCATTGTCGTGAACCTGGCGTACACGGGGGCCATGTTTGCATGCGCCCTTTGCTGCTCGGCGTCCCACTGGCCGCTGCTGGTCCACCCGAAGCTGCCCGCAAAGCTGCCCAGTCCCGGATACAGAGCCAGATAGACCCCGGCGAACAGCACGGTGATCACGAACAACCACATCCACCAGCGCGGCAGCGGGTTGTTCAGCTCGCGCAGGTCCTCGTCCCAGACGTGGCCGGTGGTGTTGTCGCTGGCCATGACCCGGCGCCGGCTGGCGATCGCCAGCAGCACCAGACAGCCCACCAGGCCGACAGTCGCGGCGGCAGCGATGAACACCGACCAGCCCGCATTGAAGAAGTCACTCATTGCTTTGCTCCAGTGCTTGCCGGCGCCCGCAAGTCGTCGCCGATCTCGCCGTCGAGGAAGGGCAAGCGCGCCGCCTCGTCGAATGCGGCACGCCGCCGGCCGGCCATCGCCCAGACGACGATGCCGACGAAGACGATGAACGAGATTACCGTCATCACCGCGCGCAGGTCATTCAATTCCATGATGGATTTGCCGTTCGGATTGGCGGTTACTTGCGCGCGGTGCCAAGCACCTGCAAGTAGGCGACCAGCGCGTCGAGTTCGGTCTTGCCCTTGACCTCGTCGCCGGATCTGGCGATCTCGTCGTCGGTGTAGGGCACGCCGACCACGCGCAGGGCTTTCATCCGCGGTGCCATCTCGGCCGACGCGACCGCGGCCTTGTCGAGCCAGGAGTAGGCCGGCATGTTGGACTCGGGCACCAGGTCACGCGGATTGCTCAGGTGAATGCGGTGCCACTCGTCGCTGTACTTTCCGCCCACGCGGTGCAGGTCCGGCCCGGTACGCTTGCTGCCCCACTGAAATGGATGGTCGTAGACGAACTCGCCGGCCAGCGAGTACGGCCCGTAACGCAGCGTCTCGGCGCGGAACGGCCGGATCATCTGCGAGTGGCAGTTGTAGCAGCCCTCGCGGATGTAGACGTCGCGCCCGGCGAGCTGCAGCGCGGTGTACGGCTTGAGACCCTCGATCGGCTGGGTGGTCGAACGCTGGAAGAACAGCGGGACGATCTCGACGATGCCGCCCACCGCAACGGTGAGCAGGATCAGCACGATCATCAGGAAGTTGCTGGTCTCGATCCTCTCGTGACCGGCAGGCACATGGGTTGGGGCCATGACGTTTTCTCCTCGTTCTGCTCAGGCGTGCGCCGCGACCAGCGGGATCGGTGTCGTCAGCGGCTTGCCGGCCTGCATCGTCCTGACGGTGTTCCAGGCCATGATCAGCATGCCGGTGAGGTAGAGCACACCGCCGCCGACACGGATGACATAGAAGGGATAACTGGCCTTGACGCTCTCGACGAAGCTGTAGACCAGCGTGCCGTCCGGGTTCACCGCGCGCCACATCAGGCCCTGCATCACGCCGGAGATCCACATCGCAGCGATGTAGAGCACGATGCCGATGGTGGCGATCCAGAAGTGAAGCTCGACCGCGCGCATGCTGAACATCTGCTTGCGGCCGAACATGCGCGGAATGATGTGGTAGAGCGCCCCGATCGACACCATCCCGACCCAGCCCAGCGCGCCCGAGTGCACGTGCCCGACGGTCCAGTCGGTGTAGTGCGACAGCGCGTTCACGGTCTTGATCGACATCATCGGCCCCTCGAAGGTCGACATGCCGTAGAACGACAGCGAGACGATCAGGAACTTCAGGATCGGGTCGTCGCGCAGCTTGTTCCACGCTCCGCTGAGCGTCATGATGCCGTTGATCATGCCGCCCCAGCTCGGCGCCAGCAGCACCAGCGAGAACACCATGCCGACGCTTTGCACCCAGTCGGGCAGCGCGGTGTAGTGCAGGTGGTGCGGGCCGGCCCACATGTAGGTAAAGATCAGCG
>JBBIPS010000217.1:0-5773 GCA_037442725.1 Burkholderiales bacterium
CGGCACTGGCCGCGGCGCTCGCGCTGGCCACGCTGCTCGGCGCCTGCGCGCCGCTGGTGGTGGGCGGCGCGATGGTCGGCGGCAGCCTGGTGTTCGCCGACCGCCGCACCTCGGGCGCGCAGGTCGAGGACGAAGCCATCGAGCTGAAGGCGGGCAACCGCATCCGCGATGCCCTCGGCGAGCGCGCACACGTCAACGTGACAAGCTACAACCGCATGGTGCTGATCACCGGCGAGGTGCCGGCCGATGCCGACCGCGCGCGTGTCGAGCGCGTCGTGGCGCAGGTCGAGAACGTTCGTTCGACCGTCAACGAGCTGAAGGCGATGGCCAGCACCTCGTTCACCGAACGTTCCAAGGACACCATCCTCACCAGCAAGGTCAAGGCCAGCTTCGTCGACGCCAAGGACCTGCAGGCGCACGCCATCAAGGTGGTGACCGAGCGTGCGGTGGTCTATCTGATGGGCCGCGTCACCGAACGCGAGGCGTCGCGCGCCGCCGAGGTGGCACGCGGTGTGAACGGCGTGGCCAAGGTGGTGCGCGTGTTCGAGGTGATCAGCGAGGCCGAACTGGCCGAGCTGCAGCCCAGGGATCCGAAGGCCAAACCCTGAGCCGCAGCACGGGGCGGTCGGCCCGTAGGCCGCGCGCGCCCGGCGGGTCGCGCTAGACGAGCCGGCGGATCAGGCTCGAGGTGTCCCAGCGCCGGCCGCCCATGCCCTGCACGTCGGCATAGAACTGGTCGACGAGTGCGGTGACCGGCAATTTCGAGCCGTTGCGCCGGCCTTCGTCGAGGACGAGCCCGAGGTCCTTGCGCATCCAGTCGACAGCGAAGCCGAAGTCGAAGCGGCCATCGATCATCGTGCCGCCCCGGTTGTCCATCTGCCAGCTCTGCGCCGCGCCCTTGCCGATGACCTCGAGCACCTGCTTCATGTCGAGGCCGGCGCGCTGGCCGAAGGCGATGGCCTCGGCCAGCCCCTGCAGCAGCCCGGCGATGCAGACCTGGTTGACCATCTTGGCGAGCTGGCCGGCGCCGCTCGCGCCGACCAGTGTGACCGCCTTCGCGAAGGCCATCGCCACCGGGCTCATCGCCTCGAAAGGTGCCGCATCGCCGCCGCACATCACGGTGAGCGCGCCGTTGACCGCGCCGGCCTGGCCCCCCGAGACCGGCGCATCGACGAAGTGCAGGCCGCGCAGGATCGCCATCGCGTTCAACTCGCGCGCGACCTCCGCCGACGCGGTGGTGTGGTCGACGAACACCGCACCCGGCTTCATGCCGGCGAAGGCGCCGTCGTCACCGACCACGACCGCGCGCAGGTCGTCGTCGTTGCCGACGCAGGCGAAGACGAAGTCGGCGCCGTCGGCCGCCCGGCGCGGCGTCGGAGCGCTCGTGCCGCCGTACTCGGCGACCCACGCGGCGGCCTTCGCGGCAGTGCGGTTGTAGACCGTCACGCGGTGGCCGGCACGCGCCAGGTGGCCGGCCATCGGATAGCCCATGACGCCCAGGCCGAGGAACGCGGCGCGTCGCGAGGGAGTGGATTCGTAAGTCTTCATGGTTGCAATGCCTACATGATGCTGAGATGTTCGGTCCCTGCGGCCAGGTCGCGGTTGCGCGCGCGGTGGCTGTGCAGCTTGATGTTCAGGCGCAGGTCGTTGACCGAATCGGCGTTGCGCAGCGCATCCTCGTAGGTCACCAGGTTGGCCTCGTAGAGGTCGTACAGCGCCTGGTCGAAGGTCTGCATGCCGACCTCGCGCGAGCGCTTCATCAGCTCCTTGATCTCGCTGACCTCGCCCTTGAAGATCATGTCCGACACCAGCGGCGTGTTCAGCATGATTTCCACCGCGGCGATGCGGCCCTTGCCTTCCTCGCGCGGCAGCAGCCGCTGCGAGACGATGCTCTTGAGGTTCAGCGACAGGTCCATCAGCAGCTGCGCGCGCCGCTCCTCGGGGAAGAAGTTGATGATGCGGTCGAGCGCCTGGTTCGAGCTGTTGGCATGCAGCGTGGCCATGCACAGGTGGCCGGTCTCGGCGAACGCCACCGCGTGCTCCATCGTCTCGCGGTCGCGGATCTCGCCCATCAGGATCACGTCGGGGGCCTGGCGCAGCGTGTTCTTCAGCGCCGCCTCCCAGCCGTCGGTGTCGATGCCGACCTCGCGCTGGGTGACGATGCAGTTCTTGTGCGCATGCACGAACTCGACCGGGTCCTCGACCGTGATGATGTGGCCGAACGAGTTCTCGTTGCGGTGGTCGACCATCGCCGCCAGCGTCGTGCTCTTGCCGCAGCCGGTGGCGCCGACCATGATGACCATCCCGCGCTTGGTCATCGCGATGTCCTTCAGCACCGGCGGCAGGCCCAGGCCGGTGATCGTCGGCAGCGTCTGCGGGATGGTGCGCAGCACCAGCCCGATCTGCCCCATCTGCATGAAGGCGTTGACGCGAAAGCGGCCGATGCCCTGCGGCGAGATTGCGAAGTTGCACTCCTTGGTGCGCTCAAACTCGGCACCCTGCTTGTCGTTCATCACCGCGCGCGCCAGCGCCAGCGTGTGCTGGCCGGTAAGCGGCTGCGGCGAGACCTTGGTCACCTTGCCGTCGACCTTGATGGCGGGCGGGAATTCGGCGGTGAGGAACAGGTCGGAGCCGTTGCGCGAGATCATCAGCCGCAGCAGGTCGTTGATGAACTTGGTAGCCTGGTCGCGTTCCATGGTCATTCACTCCCGGGAGTCGGTTGATTGTCGCGCGGCGCCGTGCCGGCCTGCCGAGACCCGCCCGTCCGCTGGCAGTGGGCCGGATCGATGCGGCGGGCGATCGCCGGCCCTGGGCGGGCCGGCGCACGTCCGGCCTCAGCCAGGGAAGTTCTCGGGGATCTTGGCCTTCGAGCGTGCCTCGGCGGGCGCGACGATGTTGCGCCGGACCAGGTCGGCCAGGTTCTGGTCGAGCGTCTGCATGCCCAGGTTCTGCCCGGTCTGGATCGACGAGTACATCTGCGCGATCTTGTTCTCGCGGATCAGATTGCGGATCGCCGCGGTGCCGATCATGATCTCGTGCGCGGCGACCCGCCCCGAGCCGTCCTTCAGCTTGCACAGCGTCTGCGAGATGACGGCGATCAGCGACTCCGACAGCATCGAGCGCACCATCTCCTTCTCGGCGGCCGGGAAGACGTCGACGATGCGGTCCACCGTCTTGGCCGCGCTGCTGGTGTGCAGCGTGCCGAACACCAGGTGGCCCGTCTCGGCGGCGGTCAGCGCCAGGCGGATGGTCTCGAGGTCGCGCATCTCGCCGACCAGGATCGCATCCGGGTCCTCGCGCAGCGCCGAGCGCAGCGCGTTGGCGAAGCTCAGCGTGTGCGGCCCCACCTCGCGCTGGTTGACCAGGCACTTCTTGCTCTCGTGCACGAACTCGATCGGATCCTCCACCGTCAGCACGTGGCCGTACTCGTTCTCGTTGAGGTGGTTGACCATCGCCGCCAGCGTCGTGCTCTTGCCCGAGCCGGTGGGCCCCGTGCACAGCACCATGCCGCGCGGCTTCAACGCCAGCTCGGCGAACACCTTGGGGGCGTTGAGCTGCTCGAGCGTGAGGATCTTGCTCGGAATGGTGCGGAACACCGCACCGGCGCCGCGGTTCTGGTTGAAAGCGTTGACGCGAAAGCGCGCCAGGCCCTGGATCTCGAACGAGAAGTCGCACTCGAGCGTGTCCTCGTAGTGCTTGCGCTGGGCATCGTTCATGATGTCGTAGGCCATCGCATGGACCTGCTTGTGGTCCAGCGCCTCGACATTGATGCGCCGCACGTCGCCGTGCACCCGGATCATCGGCGGCAGGCCGGCCGACAGGTGCAGGTCGGAGGCCTTGTTCTTGACCGAAAACGCCAGCAGTTGCGTGATGTCCATGGGGTGCTTGGGTTAGGCTTGGACACCGGGAGGGGATCGGATGCATCCGATGGCCTCGCGATCTCCTGATCCATTATGACGAGCGTTGCGGCGAACTTACAACAAGTCCATGCACGGATCGCGCGTGCCTGCGCCGCTGCCGACCGGCCCGTGCAGGCCGTCACGCTGCTGGCTGTAAGCAAGTTCTTCGGCGCGGAGTCGGTGCGCGCCGCTCGGGCCGCCGGTCAGCATGCCTTCGGCGAGAACTACGTGCAGGAGGCGCTCGACAAGATCGCCACGCTGGCCGATCTGCGCCCGCAACTGCAGTGGCACCTGATCGGCCCGCTGCAGAGCAACAAGACCCGCGTCGTCGCCGCGGCGTTCGACTGGGTGCACACGGTCGACCGGTTGAGGATCGCCCAGCGCCTGGCCGAGCAGCGCCCGGCGCAACTGCCGCCGCTGCAGGTGTGCCTGCAGGTCAACATCAGCGGCGAGGCCAGCAAGAGCGGGTTGGCACCGTCCGAGGTGCTGCCGCTGGCGCGCGCCGTGGCAGCGCTGCCGCGCCTGAGGTTGCGCGGGTTGATGGCCATCCCCGAGCCGGCTGCCGATTACGCGGCGCAGCGGCGCCCGCACCGGGCATTGTTCGAGCTGCTGCAGACGCTGCGCGCCGAGTTGCCGGCGCTCGACACGCTGTCGATCGGCATGAGCGCCGACCTCGAAGCGGCGATCGCCGAGGGCGCGACCCTCGTGCGCGTCGGCACGGCGATCTTCGGCAGCCGCGCGGCTTGAGCGTGGCCGCGCCGCTACAGCGGCAACTTCGTCGTGTGCTTGACCTCTTCCATCACCGCGTAGGTGCGCGTCTCGCGCACGCCGGGCAGGGTCCAGATCACGCTGCCGATGAATTCGCGGTACGCCGACATGTCGGCGACGCGCGTCTTGAGCAGGTAGTCGAAGCCCCCGGCCACCAGGTGGCACTCGAGGATCTCGCTGCGCACCTGGACCGCGGCGCGGAAGGTGTCCATCACGTCGTGCACCGTGCGGTCGAGCAGCACCTCGACGAACACCAGCATCCCGGCGCCGAGCCGGGCCGGGTTCAGCCTGGCCTCGTAACCCAGGATGTAGCCCTCGCGCGTCAGGCGCTTGACGCGCTCGAGCACCGCGGTGGGCGACAGGTGCACGTCCTCGGCCAGCTTCAGGTTGCTGATGCGGCCGTCGTCCTGCAGCGCGCGCAGGATGCGCAGGTCGATCTTGTCGGGGGCGCGCCCGGTCGCGGAGTTGCGGTGCGGCATCGGCGCCGATTGTGCCAAGCCGGCCGGTGCATCGCGTCGGCCGCCCCGTACACTGGCCGCATGGGTGCATCGATCGACACCATCGCCTTCATCGGCGGCGGCAACATGGCCAGCGCGCTGATCGGCGGGCTGCTCGATTCCGGTCGCGCCGCCGGGTCGATCGTCGTCGTCGACCCGGGCGCCGAGCCGCGCCGCCGGCTCGACACGGATTTCGGCGTGCGCACGCTGGCCGCTGCCGACGCGGCGCTGGCGCAGGCCGGTCTGGTGGTGTGGGCGGTCAAGCCGCAGTTCTTCACTGTTGCGGCGGCGCCGTGCGCGGCACACGTGCGTACCGCACTGCAGCTGAGCGTGATGGCCGGCATCCGCAGCGAGGCGATCTGCCGCGCCAGCGGCGCCGAGCGCGTCGTGCGCGCCATGCCCAACATGGCCGCGCTGATCGGCCGCGGCATCACCGGCCTGTACGCGCGACCCTCGGTAACGCCTGAAGAACGCGCACGCGTCGAGCAGGTGCTCGCGCCGACCGGACAAGTGCAGTGGCTGGCGCACGAGGCCGATCTGGATGCCGTCACGGCGCTGTCGGGGTCGGGCCCGGCGTATGTCTTCTACTTCGTCGAGGCGATGACGCAG
>JBBIPS010000218.1:0-5745 GCA_037442725.1 Burkholderiales bacterium
CGGCCACCGACGAGGCGATGGCGGCCGACCTGAAGGCCGCCACCGCGCAGTCGCAGCGCGGCGAGGTCAGCGTCCTGGCACGCCTGTTCGACGAGTCGATCGCGCTCTGGCGCCGGGCCGTCCAGTGGTGCGGCGGCCGCGCCAAGGAGCGCGCCGAGCGCAACCTGGCCGACAGCCGGCAGGAGCGCGGCGCGATCAGCGAGCTGCAGGGTGCGGGCGAGAAGTGCGGCGCCGGCCACAAGGACGCCGCAGCGCTGCAGGATCTGGCGCTGCGGGCCACCACGGAGCGGCGCTGGCGCGATGCGGCGGTGCTGTATCGCAAGGCCGAGAACATGTGGGACCTGGCGGCCGAGCGCTGCAGCGGCGCCCAGCAGCAGACGGCGCTGCAGCGGCGCGAGCAGGCGGCGACCGACGCACACAACGCCGAGTTCTGCGCGCCGGGGTTCGACCGCGCGCGCGAGCACACGCAGCACCTGCGCCAGAGCGGCGCCGCGCTGAGCCCGGCCGACAGGCAGACGCAATTGCAGATCGCCGAGACGCTGTGGCGCGAGGCCATCCCGCAGTGCAAGGGCGCAGCGCTCGACCTGGTGCGCAGCAACGCGCAGACGCTCGCACGCGAGCGCGGCACGCCGTGGGTGGCGACGCAGCCGGCGCCACCACCGGTGCTGGCGGTGCACGGTGCGGCCGCTGCGAGTGCACCGGCCGCTGCGCCGGGTGCGGCAGTGCCTGCCGAGCCGGCGCGCAGAGCCGAAGCCGTCGTCAAGTCCGGCTCCGGGCCGCTCGACCGCACGCCGTCCGCGGGGGCGGTTGCGCCTGTGGCTGCCGCGCCCAAGACGCTGGACATCGTGGTCGGCGCGGGGACCCGCTTCATCGGCCAATTCGTCGCCGATCCCGGCGGCATGACCTACACCGGCAGCGGCCGCATCGTCTGGCCCAACGGCGACAAGTACGACGGTGCGCTGCTGCACGGCCTGCGCCACGGCCACGGCGAGTTCATCTGGAGCAACGGCCAGCGCTACAGCGGCGACTGGGTCGGCGACCGGCCCGACGGGCGCGGCACGCTGCGCTTCGCCAACGGCAACCTGTTCGAGGGCAACGTCGTCGGCGGCGTGCCGCACGGCAACGGCAAGATGATCTACGCGTCGGGCGACGTCTACACCGGAGCGTTCACTCGCGGCGAGCCGGACGGCTACGGCGTCTACCTGTGGATCAGCGGCCAGCGCTACGAAGGGCCGTGGCTGAAGGGCAAGGCCGTGGGCCAGGGCACGATGCGCTTCGCCAACGGCAACCGCTACGAGGGCGCACTGGTCGACGGCATCCCGCAGGGCGCGGGCCGCATGGTCTACGCGTCGGGCGACACCTACAGCGGCGACTTCGTCGACGGCGTGCCGCATGGCCAGGGCAGCTACCGCTGGAAGAACGGTGACCAGTACAGCGGCCAGTGGCAGGCCGGCACCAAGGAGGGCCGGGGCACGCTGGTGTGGAGCGACGGCGACCGCTGGGTCGGGCTGTTCCACGCCGATGCGCAGACCGATGACGGCGAGCTCGTCAGCAGGAAGCCTTAGTTGCCGGGGCGCCGCGGTGTGCCGGCGCCGTCGGTCGCGTCGACCGCGCGCAGCACGGCCTTGATCCGGTACAGCGCGTCGAGCGCCTCGCGCGGCGTCAGTGCATCGGGGTCGATCGCCGCCAGCGCGGTCTCGACCTCCGACGGTTGTGCTGCCGGCGTGGCGGCGGGCACGGGCGCGGCGAACAGGTCGACCTGCGACTGGCCCTCGCGCTGCTGCGCCTGCAGCGCCTCGAGCGTCGCGCGGGCCTGGCGTACCAGCGCGGCCGGCATGCCGGCCAGACGCGCCACCTGCACGCCGTAGCTGCGGCTGGCCGGCCCGGCCTCGATCGCGTGCAGGAAGACGATGTCGTGCCCGCTTTCGACGGCCGAGACGTGCACGTTGCGCGCGCGCGCGTGGCGCGCCGGGAATTCGGTCAGCTCGAAGTAGTGGGTGGCGAACAGCGTGAAGGCGCGGTTGCGGTCGTGCAGGTGCGACGCGATCGCGCCGGCCAGCGCCAGTCCGTCGAAGGTGCTGGTGCCGCGGCCGATCTCGTCCATCAGCACGAGCGATTGATCGGTGGCGCCGTGCACGATCGCGGCGGCCTCGGTCATCTCGAGCATGAAGGTCGATTGCGCGTTGGCCAGGTCGTCGGCGGCGCCGATGCGGGTGTGGATGGCGTCGATCGGCCCGAGTCGGCAGGCGCGCGCCGGGACGAACGAACCCATCGATGCCAGCAGGACGATCAGCGCCACCTGGCGCATGTAGGTGCTCTTGCCGCCCATGTTCGGACCGGTGATCACGAGCATGCGCGCACGCGCGTCGAGCCGGCAGTCGTTGGCGATGAAGTCGGCACCGCGGGTCTCGGCGAGCCTGGCCTGCACCACCGGGTGCCGACCCTGTTCGATCTCGATGCACGGTTGCGCGACGAACTGCGGCCGGCACCATTCGAGCGTCGCGGCGCGCTCGGCCAGCGCGGCCAGCGCGTCGAGTCGAGCCAGTGCGCGCCCCAGTGCGACCAGCCCCGGCAGGTGAGGCTGCAGCGCGTCGATCACCTGTTCGTAGAGCCACTTCTCGCGCGCCAGCGCGCGCTCCTGCGCCGACAGCGCCTTGTCCTCGAAGGCCTTGAGCTCGGGAGTGATGAAGCGCTCGGCGTTCTTCAGCGTCTGGCGCCGCTGGTAGTCGGCAGGCACCTTGTCGACCTGGCCCGCCGTCACTTCGATGTGGAAGCCGTGCACGCGGTTGAACTGCACGCGCAAGTTGGCGATGCCGGTGCGTGCGCGCTCGCGCGACTCGAGATCGACCAGGAAGGCGTCGCAGTGCTGGCCCAGTCCGCGCAGCTCGTCGAGCTCGGCGTCGAACCCGGCGGCGATGACGCCGCCTTCGCGCAGCAGCACGGCCGGCTCGGCGGCGATGCTGTGCACGAGCAGCTCGAGGATGTCGGGTGCCGGTTGCAGCGCGGCTTGCAGGCGTGAAAGCAGCGGCGGGTGGGGCGCGGCCGGGGCGGATGCCAGGGTGGCCGGGGCCACGCCGGCGTCGAGGGCTGCAGCGTTCGATGCGCCCGGTGCGTCGGTCCACGCGGTGTCGGTCGCTGCCCGCGGCGCGGTTTCGGGATCGGGCAGCGTCGCGCACAGCGCCGGCAGCGCAAGCAGCGTCGAGCGCAGGCCGCACAGTTCGCGCGGACGCACCTGGCGCAGCGCCAGCCGCGCGCTGATGCGCTCGACGTCGCTGACCTGGCGCAGCACCTCGCGCAGCGGCTCGAAGCCGTGCGCGAGCAGCGCGTCGATCGCAGCGTGGCGGTCCAGTGCAGCGCCGCGGTCGCGCCGCGGATGCGTCAGCCAGTGGCGCAGCCGCCGGCTGCCCATGCCGGTCTTGCAGGTGTCGAGCAGCGAAAGCAGCGTCGGTGCGTCCTCGCCGCGCAGCGTCTGCGTCAGCTCGAGGTTGCGGTGCGTTGCCGGCGGCAGCTCGATCAGGTCGCTGGCGCGCTGCACCGACAGCGTGGCCACATGACCGGGTGACTGCCCCTGCGTGTGCTCGGCAAAGCTCAGCAGCGCTGCCGCGGCGGCATGCGCGACGCCGAGATCGTGTGCGTTGAAGCCAGCCAGCGAGCCGACCCCGAGCAGCGCACACAGCTTGCGCACGCCGAGCGCGCTGTCGAACTGCCAGTCCGGCCGCGCGGTGCGTGCGGCGCGGTGCTGCGCGATGGCCAAGGGCAGTGCACCGAGGTCGTCCTTGAGCGTCTGGCCGAGCAGCAGCTCCGCCGGGTCGAGTCGCGCCAGCCAGCCGGCGAGTTCGGCCTCACCGCACTCGGTCAGGCCGAGTCGGCCGCTGGACAGTCCCAGCCAGGCCAGGCCCCAGACGGGTCCCTCGGCGTTCGAATCCCGTGCTGGCAGGGCGGTCGATCCGGTCCGCGAAGAAGGCATCGAGTCATCCGCAGCGCAGTCGTCAGCGGTTGTCCGGCGTGTGCCGGTGCGGCCGCGGGCGAGCGCCAGCAGCAGCGTTTCGACCCGCTCGTCGAGCAGTTCGGTGTCTGTGACCGTGCCGGGCGTGACCACGCGCACCACCTTGCGCTCGACCGGCCCCTTGGCGCCGGCGACGTCGCCGACCTGCTCGGCGATCGCCACCGCCTCGCCCAGCCTGATCAGCCGCGCCAGGTAGTTCTCGACCGCATGCACCGGAACGCCGGCCATCACCACCGGCGCGCCCGCGCTGGTGCCGCGCGTGGTCAGCGTGATGTCGAGCAGGCGGTGCGCCTTGCGCGCATCGTCGTAGAACAGCTCGTAGAAGTCACCCATGCGGTAGAACACCAGCGTGTCGGCAAACCCGGCCTTGATGCGCAGGTACTGCTGCATCACCGGCGTGTGGGCGGACGGGTCGGCGGGCGACGCGCCGGTCGTGGAGGGCGTTTCGGTCATCGGCGTGGCTGGATCGACGTGAACCGGCATTGTGTCGCCGGCCATCGATGCGGCGGTCCGCCAGCGGGCGCTTGCGGCTACGGCAGCGCCCCTGCAGCGGGGCCGGGCGACAATCAGCCCGTTCGAGGGCGCCCCCGGGCCGATGACGTCGATCGCCCGCTGCCCGAGGGGACAGTCAAGCCCGGGGCCCGAGCGTCGTTTCCTTGCGCGTGTGCAGGGCCGGCGCAGTGGGCCGCCCCGGGTCATCAACCGCGGGCGATCGATTCGGCAGGAGTGCGACGGATGGAACCGACAGACAATGTGGCGGCGCTGGTGACATGGGAGACATTTGCGCAGAGGGAGGACCGCCGGCGCTCATTGTTCTCGCAGGTGTGGTCGCAACTCGTGCCCGTCGTCTTCAGGGACGTCCCGCGCTACTACCGTCCGGGCAACATCGTTGCCAGTCTCGGCTTGTGGGAGCTGTGGGTGATGCAGTTCGTCAGCACCATCGAACTGCGTCCGCACGACCGGGTGCTCGACGTCTGTGCCGGCACCAACGACATCGGCGTCAGGCTGCTGAAGAAGGAGCCCCGGATTTCGGTCACCGCCATCGACCGCAGCCGGGAGATGCAGGCCGAGGGGCAACGCCGGGCGAAGGGCCATGGTGTCCGGATCGACAGCGTCATCCGCGATGTCCACGAGATGGCCTTCGCGGATGCCTCGTTCGACGTCGTCACGCTGCAGGCGGCATCGCGCCACCTGCAACTGGACAAGGTGCTGCCGGAGATCTTCCGGGTGTTGAAGCCGGGAGGCGTCTTCTACCACTGCGACATGCTCAGGCCCGGCAACCCGGTGGTCGAGTGGGCCTACCTGCGCTTCCTGCGCATGTCGGTCTACATGACATCGCTGATCTTCGGATCGTCGGCCTCATCGCGCGGGTGCACCGGCTACTTCAGCGATGCGATTCACCATTTCTACACCCCCGAGGAACTCTCCGGTGTGCTGCGACTGATCGGGTTCTCGAACGTCCGATGCCGCAAGGGGATCTGGGGCGGCATGGTGGGCTTTCATGCCGCCCGGAAAGCCCCGGCACCGGCCGGCCCGAAAGTGCGCAGCGTTTCAGCCTGATCGCCCGTCGGCCGCTCCTCCGGCAGCGCCCGGAGCCGGGCGTGGCCGACGGCTACGGGCGCGGCTTGAACGGACCACGGCTGCCGGGCTTGGCCGGGCCGCGGCTGCGCTGGCCCGCGCGATTGCCGGCGCGGTCACCGGCACGCTCGCCGGCCCTCTGACCCGGCCGCGGCAGCGGT
>JBBIPS010000219.1:0-5743 GCA_037442725.1 Burkholderiales bacterium
CGAGCGCACGGCGCCGACGCGCACGCACTGAGCCTGCCGCGGGCCGGCCGGGCCGACGGCCGGCACGCAGGATCCCCCTCGGGAGGCAATGTCGCCGGGGTGTCCCGCGATCGCCTCGGCGGCCCGGGCCGGCGCTCAGCGCGCGAGCAGGGCGTCGACGGCCTTGATGTCCTGCGCCTGCAATTGGCCCGAGGCCTGGCGCAGGCGCAGGCCGCCGACGAGCACGTCGTAGCGCGCCTTGGCCAGGTCGCGCTGGGTCGTGAAGAGCTGGGTCTGGGCGTTGAGCACGTCGAGGTTGACGCGCACGCCGACCTTGTAGCCGAGCTGCGTGGCCTCGAGCGCGAGCTTGCTCGACGACTCGGCCGCTTCCAGCGCCTTCACCTGCGCCTGCAGCGACTGCACGCCGAAGTAGGCGACGCGGGTGGCCTGCGCGACGCTGCGGCGCGCGGCCTCGAGGTCGTTGCGCGCCTTTTCCTCCAGCGTCAGCGTTTCCTTGATGCGGTTCTGGATCGAGTAGCCGGCGAACAGCGTCAGGTTCAGTTGCACGCCCAGGCTGGCGGTGCGGGTCGTGCCGGGGCGTGACCCCGAGGCCGTGATCGCCGAGCCGCCGTTGCGGCTCTCGGCGAGCGAGCCGACCAGATCGACCGTCGGCAGGTTGCCGGCGCGCGCCTTCTCGGTCTCCAGCCGGGCGATGTCCTGCGCCAGATGGGCCTTGCGGATGGCGGGGTGGCGCCCGTCGGCGGCGCTGACCCACTCGTCGGGGTTGGCCGGCGCCAGCAGCGGCAGCGCCACCGCAGCGGCCAGGCCCAGCGGGGCCACGCCGGAGCGGCCGACGAGCTGGTCCAGTGCGATGCGCCTGGTGTGCAGGTCGTTCTCGGCGGCGATCTCCTGCGCGCTGGAGAGATCGAAACGGGCCTGCGCCTCGCGCGTGTCGGTGATGGTCGCGGTGCCGACCTCGAAGTTGCGCCTGGCCGACGCCAGCTGCTCGGCGATCGCCTTCTTGCCGGTCTGCGCCGTGGCCAGCGCATCCTGCGCCGCGAGTACGTCGAAATAGGCCTGCGCCAGGCGCAGGATCAGGTCCTGCTCGGCGCTGTCGAGGTCGCTGCGCGCGAGTTCGAGCGCACGCCGCGCCTGCTCGATGCTGGCGCGGTTGCCGCGGTTGAACAGCGGCTGGCGACCCTGCAGCGCCGCCTGCTCGTTGTGGCTGCCCAGGCCCGGGCCGACCGGCGGGGCGATGTCGCTGCGCGTGATCGAGCCGGTCAGCGCCGCACTCGGCAACCGCAGTGCGTCGGCCTGCGCCGCCTTGAATTGCGCCGACTCGGCCAGCGCGCGCGCGGCCAGATAGGTCGCGTCGTAGCCGTGCGCCGCCTCGTACAGCTCGTGCAGTCCCTGCGCCAGCGCGCCGGTCGTGCCACCCAGGCCGACCATCAGCACCAGTGCGCACGCGCGCAGGCGTGCCGAGTTTGATTGCGGGGGCAGGGCCGGCATGGAGGCGATCCTCGGTTGGCGGGGAGTCGGGGGCGGGTTCACGAGCGCGGCACCGAAGGGTCGACTTCACGCGACCAGGCGTCGATGCCAGCGTCGATGTTATGCACGTCAGGGTCGCCGCGCCGCAACAGGAAAGCGACACACTGCAGGCCGCGCACGCCGTGATGACACAAACCGGGGACGGGCCGCGCCGGGTCCGGTTCGGCGCGCCGGCCGGGCAGTTCGCGCAGCGGGATGTGCACCGGCTGCGCGCCATCCAGTTCGAGTCGCGCCACGGCGCGCTCCCACGCTGCGCGCACATCGAGCCGCAGCGGCGCCTGCGCGCCGCGTTGCGCCACGAACCCGACCGGCTCGTGCACCGACAACTGCCGCATGGGGTCGCGCCCGGGCGCGCGGCGACGCGCGTTCAGAAGCGGAATTGCGACGTTTCGGCGAAGCCCGCCAGCCGCGGCGCAACGGTGTCGAACAGCGCCTCCTGCCGGAACGACTTGTCGGCCAGCCGGGTCACGCGCACGGCGCTCATCACCGGTTCTTCGCCGACGATGGCGATGAGGCGGCCACCGACTTCGAGCTGGTCGAGCAGGTGGCGCGGCACGCTGGCCACCGAGCCCGACAGCACGATGACGTCGAACGGGGCCTCGGCCGGCAGGCCGGCGGCGCCATCGCCCTGGCGCACGCTGGCGTTGGCGATGCCGGCGCGTCGGAGGTTCTCGCCCGCCAGCTGTGCCAGCACCGGCTCGATCTCGAGCGAGATCACGCTGCGCGCGCGGTGTGCCAGCAGCGCGGCCATGAAGCCCGAACCGGCGCCGATCTCGAGCACGCGTTCGTGGTGCTGCACCCGCGCCTCCTGCAGCAGCCGGGCCTCGACGCGCGGCGCCAGCATGCACTGCCCCTTCGGCAGCGGCACCTCGGTGTCGACGAACGCCAGCGCCTGGTACGCCGGCGGCACGAAGTCCTCGCGCTTGACCATCGCCAGCAGCGCGAGCACGCCGGCGTCGAGCACGTTCCAGGGGCGGATCTGCTGCTCGATCATGTTGAAGCGGGCGTTTTCGATGTTCATCGTTCGGGTCCGTGGCATGCAGCGGTTGAGCTGCGAGGGATTCTATTTCGTCGCTGCGGCGGCGCCCTGATGTCGATCAGACCCGAAGCGACTTCGCGCCCAGCGGCCCAGGTCGTCGAGCAGGCAGTAGATCACCGGCACGACGACGAGCGTCAGCAGCGACGACGTGATCACGCCGCCGATGACCGCCTGGCCCATCGGCGCGCGCTGCTCGGAACCCTCGGTGAGAGCCGTGGCCAGCGGCAGCATGCCGAAGATCATCGCCAGGGTCGTCATCAGGATCGGCCGCAGCCGCACCTTGGCCGCGCGCAGCAGCGCGTCGGTGCGCGACAAGCCGGGGTGGCGCACGCCGTCGGGCCCGACCGTGTCGGCGCGACCGCGGAGCGTGAAGTCGACCAGCAGGATCGCGTTCTTCGTCACCAGCCCCATCAGCATCACGACGCCGATGATCGAGAAGATGTTCAGCGTCGAGCGCCACAGCAGCAGTGCCAGCACGACGCCGATCAGCGTCAGCGGCAGCGACGACATCAGCGCCAGCGGCTGCAGGTAGCTGCGGAACTGCGCGGCCAGGATCATGTAGATGAAGACCACGCCCAGCGCCAGTGCCGAGACGGCATAGCCGAACGACTCCTGCATGTCCTTGGTCGAGCCGCCGAAGCGGTAGCTGTAGCCCGGCGGCAGGTGCATCGACTCGAGCACCTGGCGGATGTCGGCCGAGACCTCGCCGAGCCCGCGCCCGGCGGTGTTGGCCGTCAGCTCGGCCTCGCGGTTCAGGTCGCGCCGGTTGATCTGCGTCGCGCCGAGCCCGTCGCGCAGGTCGGCCACCTGCGACAGACGCACGATGCGCATCGAGCCGTCGGCGTTGGCGCCGACGACCAGCCCGAGCCGAGCCAGGTCGGCCGCATCGTTGCGCGCCCCGGGCGCCAGCCGCACCTTGACGTCGTAGTTCTGGTCGTCGGCGGCGCGCCAGTCGCCCACCGTCTGGCCGGCCACCAGGGCGCGCAGCGTGGCGGTGATGCTGCCCACCGACAGGCCGAGATCGGAGGCCGCTTCGCGTCGCACCTCGACCGCCACCGTCGGCTTGGGCGGCTTCATGCTGGTATCGAGGTCGACCAGCCCGGGGATCTGCGCCAGCCGGCGCGTCAGCTCGGCCGTCAGCCGCTGCAGCGTCGCGATGTCGCTGCCCTGGATCGACAGCGAGATCGGCTTGGCGCCGCCGACCGGGTCGAGCAGGCCGACGTGGGTGACGGTGATGCCGGCGACGCGCGCGAGCCGCTCGCGCAGCGGCGCCGACAGCTGGTCGACGTTGCGCCTGCGCTGCGCCCGATCGACGAGCCGGATGTAGATGCTGGCCGTGTTGCGCCCCTGCGCCTGGCCGGTGTTGATGGTCGTCAGCGTGTAGCGCACCTCGGGCAGCTCGCGCAGGATCGCGTCGACCTGGCGCGCGCGCGCCTCGGTGACCTCGAGCGCGGTGCCGACGGGGGTGTAGAAGCTCACCGCCGTCTCGGACAGATCGGCCTTCGGCACGAACTCGGTGCCCACCAGCGGCAGCAGCACGAAGCTGCCGCCCAGGCTGGCCAGCGCGAGTGCCAGCGTCGCGAGCTTGTGCCGCAGCGACCAGGCCAGCACCGCGACGTAACCGTCGCCGAGATGGTGCGCGGCGCGCTCCACCGCGTGCGTGACGCGGCCCAGCGTGTGGTCGTAGAGGGTGCGCGCGGCGAAGGGCCGCCCGCCCGCGCCGCTGCGTTCGCGGTCGATCGCCGGGTCGTGCCAGACCGAGCTCAGCATCGGGTCGAGCGTGAAGCTGACGAACATCGACAGCAGCACCGCGCTGACGATGGTGATGCCGAACTCGTGGAAGAACTTGCCGATGATGCCGCCCATGAAGCCGATCGGCAGGAACACGGCGACGATCGACAGCGTCGTGGCCAGCACCGCCAGGCCGATCTCGTCGGTGCCGGCCAGCGCCGCGTCGTGGGCGTTGCGGCCCATCTGCACGTGGCGCACGATGTTCTCGCGCACGACGATCGCGTCGTCGATGAGCAGCCCGACGGTCAGGCTCATCGCCATCAGCGTGACCATGTTGATCGAGAAGCCGAAGGCGTGCATCGCACCGAAGGTGCCGATCAGCGAGATCGGCAGCGTCAGGCCGGTGATCACCGTCGAGCGCCAGCTGTTGAGGAACAGGAACACGATCGCGATCGTCAGCAGCGCGCCCTCGAACAGCGTGCGCTGGACGTTGTCCACCGAGACGCGGATCGCGCGCGAGTTGTCGCGCACGACCTGCAGCGCCATGCCGGCGGGCAGCTGCGGCGCCAGCGCGGCGGCCGCGCGCTGCAGCCCGTCGACGACCTCGACGGTGTTCTCGCCCTGGCTCTTCTGCACCTCGAGCGCAAGCGTGCGCGCGCCGTTGTACAACGCCAGCGTCTCGGCTTCCTCCGGACCGTCGACGACGTCGGCGACCTGCGCCAGGCGCACCGGCACCGACGCGCCCGAGGCGACGCCGCCGCGGCGCGCGACGATGAGCTCTTGCAGGTCCTCCGGACGCTTGACGCGACCCTCGATCTGCACCGTGCGCTCGGTCGCGCGCGAGCGCAGGCTGCCGGCCGGCAGGTCCTGGTTCTCGCTGCGCACGGCAGCCATCACCGTGTCGACGCCGATGCCCAGGGCCTCCATCGCCTGCGGCTTCAGGTAGACGTTGAGCTCGCGCCTGACGCCGCCGACGAGAGCGACCGAGCCGACGCCGCGCACGTTCTCGAGCCGCTTCCTGACGACCTGATCGGCGTAGGTGGTCAGCTCCTGCATGCTGCGCGCGTGGTCCGGCGAGGTCAGCGCGAGCGAGAAGACCGGGCGCGAGGCCGGGTCGAAGCGCGAGACGCGCGGCTCCTTGACCTCGTCACGGAAGCCGGCCTTGACGATCGCCAGCTTCTCGCGCACGTCGTCGGCCGCCTTGCGGCCGTCGATGTCGAGCTTGAACTGGACGATCACGACCGCGCTGCCCTCGTAGCTGCGCGAATAGAGCTGATCGATGCCGGCGATGGTGTTGACGGCCTCCTCGATCCTGCGCGTGACCTCGGTCTCGACGATCTCGGGCGACGCGCCGGGATAGTCGACCTGCACGACGACGGTCGGGAAGTCGATGTCGGGGAACTGGTCGACCTTCAGGCGCTGGTACGAGAACAGACCGAGGACGAC
>JBBIPS010000220.1:0-5739 GCA_037442725.1 Burkholderiales bacterium
GGCTGCACGTGATCCGCCGCGGTCGCGTGATCGCGTCGACACCCGCGGCCGCCGCGACGCTGGCGCTGCCGGGCCGGCCGGCCCGGGTGGACTGGACGCTGCCGCCCGGCGCCTGACGCCTTCGGCGCCGTTCAGTGGATCGTCAGCTCGCCGTCGGCGATGCTTGCCGGCACTGGCGATGGGAGCTGCGCCAGGTCGCTGATCGGCGCGCCCCTGTCGAGCAAGACCTCGGCGACGTCGGCGCTGAGCGGGCACGCCAGCAGGAAGCCCTGGGCGAAGCCGCAGCCGAGCTTGCGCAGGTGCGCCAACTGGGCCGGCGTCTCGACGCCTTCGGCGATCACCGACTTGCCCAGCGCGTCACCCAGCGTCACGATGGCTTGCACGATGTCCGAGTTCTGCCCGCCGTCGTGCAGGCCCTGGACGAACGAGCGGTCGATCTTCAGGCTGGTGATCGGCAGGGTCGTCAACGATGACAGCGACGAGTAGCCGGTGCCGAAATCGTCCACGCTCAAGCCGACGCCGATCTGGCGCAGCCGGTTCATCGTCTCGAGCGCGACGTCCAGGCTCTTCATCAGCGTGGTCTCGGTGATCTCCAGCGTCAACTGTGATGGCTGCAGGCCGTTGGCCAGCAGCGTCGAAGTGACGTGCGAGATCAGCGACGCGCGGCACAGGTCGGTGCCCGACACGTTGACGTGCATGCCGATGGCGGCGTGGTGTCCGGCCCGCCGTTGCCAGGCCTTCAACTGGCGGCACGCCCGCGTCAGCATCCGGTCGGTGAGCGCGCCGATCAGTCCCGATTCCTCGGCGATCGGGATGAAGATCTCGGGCGCGATCGGCCCGCGCCCGGGATGGCGCCAGCGTGCCAGCGCCTCGTAGCTGACGATCTTGCCGGTATGCAGGTCGTGGATCGGCTGATAGGCGAGGTCGATCTGGTCGGTCTCGATGGCACGGCGAAGGTCGGTCTCCAGGTGCAGCTGGTCGGCGATCTCCGCGCGCAACCGGGCATCGAACAGCGCGTAGCGCGCGCGGCCCGCGGCCTTGGCGCGGTACATCGCGATGTCGGCGTCGCGCAGCACTTCGTCGGGGGTGGCGTAGCCGGTGCTGCTGCACGTGATGCCGATGCTGGCACTGCTGCTGATCTCGGTGCCTGCGATCGTGCACGGCGCGCGCAGCGCGTGTTGCAGCCGCTCGGCCATGGTCACCGCCACCTGTTCGGCGTCGCGGTCCTCGATCAGGATCGCGAACTCGTCGCCGCCCAGACGCCCCACCGTGTCGTGCGGTCGGACCTGGTGCCGGATGCGGCTTGCCACCGTCACGAGGAACTGGTCACCCGCGCCGTGACCGAGCGTGTCGTTGATCAGCTTGAAGCGGTCGAAGTCGAGGTACATCACGGCAAAGCGGTGCAGCGGGTCGGCCCGGCAGCGTTCGATCGCCCCGGCCACCCGTTCGGCGAAACGCGCGCGGTTGGCCAGCGAGGTCAGGCTGTCGTGGAACGCCGAGTGGTGCAGCCGCAACTCGGCGTCGCGCCGCGCGGTGATGTCCTGCGCCTGCAGGATCAGGCACGGCGCGCTTGCTTCGCGCTCCGAGAAGTAGCCGCTGTGCATCGCGAGCCAGACCTCCCGGCCCTGGGGCTGGCGGCAACGCAGTTCCACCGCCGTGTCGACGCCGGCCTGGTCGTCGATGTTGAGCAGTCGATGCGTCAGCGTGTCGACGTCGTCCGGATGCACGAAGCCGGCGATCCGGCGGCCGAGCACGTCGGCCTCGGCGCGGCCGAGCAGGTTGCACAGCGCAGGATTGACCTGGAGCACCTGCCCGTCGGGCGCCACCAGCGCCATGCCGATCGCGGCATGCGAGAACGCGCTGTGAAAGCGCCGTTCGCTGTCGCCCAGGGCGCGCGCGTGCTGCGCCGCCTGCGCGACCTCGCGTTCGGCGGCTTCGACGCGCACGCGCTGGGCGGCCTCGTTCGACTCGCGCTGGCGGAAGTGGTAGTGCAGCGTGCTCAGCAGCATCGCGATGATCGGCAGCGCCGCCAGCAGCACGCTGATGCCGACCTGCTTGAACGTCAGGTACAGCAGGGCGGCGATGAGCGAACTCGCGGCATAGGTGATGCCGACCCAGCCGAAGCTGTCGAAGAACTCGCCCAGCCGCAACGGCTCGCCCTTCTTCAGATGCACGACGAGCGTGACCAGCAGCGTGTTCAGCAGGAAGTAGGCGATCGCGAAGACCATCACCACCAGCATCAGCGCGGCGGCGTTGAACGCGCCGAGCGACTGCGCGGCGTCGAGGGTCGAGCGCAGCGCCGTGCCCGTGGTCGCCATCGCGATCGCCGCCATCGCCGGGCTGGCCAGGCGGCTGGTCCAGCGCCTGGAGGTGCGCGCCGATCCGACCAGCGCCTCGCCCGCCGCGGCGAGCGCGGCCGCTGCCGGCCCGTGCATCAGCAGCAGCAGGAAGATGAAGATCTCGCCGGCGGCGAACGAACTCTTCGAGCCCGGGATGCGTACCGGGAACATCGCGGCCAGCATCGCCGTGACGCAGCCGACCAGGACCTGCACCAGCACGGCTTCGGGCAGCGCGGCCACCGCGATGGCCGAGCCCAGCAGGGTCGCGCCGCCCAGGCCGACCATCGCCCACCAATAGACCGCGGCGTTGCGGTTGTAGTCGGGCATCAGCGCGGCGTGCAGTCGGGCGCGCCAGGTGGCGGCGTCGGCGGCGACGACCTTGGTGTCGGCAGGGCTCATGGTGACGGTCGGTGCATTCGGGCCGGGTGGGTCGATGCCCGCGCCGACCGGCAGGGCCAGGGGCTGCATCGTCATTCGTGTTGTCGGCGCGTGGCGCCGGCGCCGGCACGTCGGCGCCCGGCCGGGCTGCGCTGGCGCGTGCAGTCCGTCACGCCGCGGGCCATCGCTGCAACCGGTTCCGGGTCCGCAGCGGTGCGCCGGGCCGGTCGACCGTTGCTCATGGCTCGCCCAGCACCAGGCCTTCGCTCAGCACCAGGCCTTCGCTGAGCACGACGCCTTCGCTCAGCACCACGCCCTCGCTGAGCACCACACCTTCGCTCAGCACGACGCCTTCGCTCAGCACGACGCCTTCGCTCAGCACGACGCCCTCGCTGAGCACGACGCCTTCGCTCAGCACGACACCTTCGCTGAGTACCACGCCGCTGCCGCTGACCAGCCAGTTCGACAAGGTCGAGGTCGGCATGAAGATGCCGCTCCTGCCGACCAGCGAACTCGCGCCGACCAGGGCGTCGGCGCCGATGACGCCCGGCGTGACCAGCGTCTGGTTCGCCGCGGCGCTGTCAGTGAACGACTTGACGTAGGTGTTGGCGGCGATGTCGCTGCCGGACCAGTACAGCGCCTGGCGCTGGCGCGTGACGCCGCTGGCCCAGGTGATGCGCGGATCCCAGATCGGCTGGTACTGCGTGAACAGCGCCGCGCCCGTGACGACGTGGTTGCCGCCCACGTACACCACGCGCGACCAGTTGAAACTCGAGCCGTTCACGCTCGACGAGGCCGCCGGCATCACGGCGCCCTGGGCCAGGATCGAGCTGCCCACGGCGAGGGTGCCCGCGGCGATCCGCGTGTCGAGGTCGGTCCTGATCGCCCTGGCCAGCACGACCGCGCCGTCCACGTTCAGCAGGCCCGCGCCCTGCTGCAGCAGGTTGGCATTGGGCAGCGGCTGCGCCGTGTACTGCAGGATCGCCTTGATGAGCGGCGGCGTCAGCCCCGGGTTGGCCTGCAGCATCAGCGCCACCGCACCGGCCACCGCGGGCGCGGAGATCGATGTGCCGCTCATCAGCATCTGGGTTTCGCCGTATTTCTGGGTGATGCCGAGCGGGCTGACCAGCGCGCCGTAGAACAGGCTGGCCAGGGTATTCCAGCTCAGGCTGCCGCTCGACGCCTTGGTCGCCGCGGCACCGACGACGAGGTTGCCGGGGGCCACCAGGTCGGGCTTGAGCAGGTTGTCGACGTGACGCACACCGGCGGAGTCGGTGTACGAGCCGCGCGTCGGACCGCGCGAACTGAAGAAGTCCACGCTGTCGTCCGCGCGCGACACTGTATTGTGGAAGTTGACTGCGCCCACGGTGATCACCGACGGGTCGTTGCCCGGCGAGCTGACCATGCCGTAGACCTCCTGGCCCCACAGGTTCATGCCGAAGTTGCCGGCCGCCACCACCACCGTGATCACCGACGGGTCGTTGCCCGGCGAGCTGACCATGCCGTAGACCTCCTGGCCCCACAGGTTCATGCCGAAGTTGCCGGCCGCCACCACCACCGTGATGCCCGCGGCCGTGGCGCTGCGCAGCGCCACGCACAGCGGGTCGGTCTGCCAGGTCTCGGTCGAGCTCGAAGCCAGGCTGACGTTGAGGACGCGGATGTTGTATTCCTTGGCGTGGTAGATCACCCACTGGACGCCCTCGAGCGCGTCACTCAGGCTGCCGAACCCGTTGCCGTCGAGCACCTTGACGTCGTAGACGTTGGCGTTGGGTGCGATGCCGGTGCTGTCGGGCGTGCCGGAGCTGTAGTACCTGGCACGGCCGGCGGCGACCGACGCCACGTGGCTGCCGTGGCCGTACGCGTCCTGCCGCTCCTTGCCGTCAGCGGCGATCGCCGTCTCGTAGCTGCCGAGCGCGGCGCTGCCGGGTGCAAGCGAGCTCGCGCTGTCGGTGCCGCTGGTCCAGTTGGCCAGGTTGGCGTTGAGCATGTTGACGTTGCGCCTGACGCGCGAGGTCGCACTGCCGTCGAGGAAGGCTTCGTGCGCCCGCATCACGCCGGAGTCGAGCACCGCGATGCCGACGCCGCTGCCGTCGACGCCGCTGTAGCTCGTCTTGCTGCTGTTCGTGCGCACATTGCCGGTGAGCGCGCCGGTGATCGCCTCGAGCGTGCTGGCGGTGCGCTGCGTGACGCGATTGGGCGAGACGCTGACCACGTCGGCGCGCTGCGACAGCGCCGTGACCTGGCTGGCCGCGATCTGCACCGTGATCGCGTGCACCGCCGGATGGACGGCGTGCACCGAGCCACCGATGCCGAGCACGTACTGGCGCAGCGCCGTCATCTGCGGGTCGGCGGCGCTGCTGACGACGATGACCTGCACCTGACGGACGCCGTTCACGTCGCGCGCCCATTTCTTCTTCGATGGACCGACACGGACGAGTTCGTCGTGCAGGTCGCGCGCGACCTTGACGTGCTTGTCGCCGGTGGGCGTGCGCGCGTGGACCGGGCCGAAGCCCGGGCCCGCGAACAGCATCACCGCGGCCAGCATCGCCGCGAGCACCTTGCGCAGGCGACGCCGTTCGATCAGGACGATAAAGGCGGTGAACAGGTTCATTTCGGTACTCTCCCAGCCACTTGATGCGCTACAAACCGACTTCGGACCGGATGTGGCTCGATGCATCCGGGTGCCTCGATCGTCGCAAGATGTTTCAGGCAATGGGGCAGATAGCGCGTTCGGAAGGTGATCGAATTGGCGTGCAGATTTCGCGTTCGGGCGGGTCGGTTCGGGCGCTCGGCAGCACGCGGGCGCACTTGAGGGCGAATCTCGTGACGCCCTTCACGCGACGGACGACGCCTGCCGCTGCGGCATCGAATGCGGTCGCGGCCATGCCGGCATGTGCGTTTCACGCGTTAGGCGGGGGCCTGCAGGCCGCGGTCTGAGCCCACCCGCGTGCTGCCGGCGCGCGCCGCGCCGACGCCGCCGGTGATCGACCGACGGCAGGGCGCAGGCGCCGCGCCTGCCGGG
>JBBIPS010000221.1:0-5726 GCA_037442725.1 Burkholderiales bacterium
GGCGCGCCCAGTAGGTCTCGCGCATGTCCTCGATACGCACCTGGGCGCCGCTGCGCGGCGCGTGGATGAACTTGTCGGCGCCCAGGTAGATGCCCACGTGCGAGAAGGTGCGCCGCATGGTGTTGAAGAAGACCAGGTCGCCGGGCTTCAATTCCTCGCGAGCGATCGTGAGCAGGCCGCTGGAGCGCGCCTGATCGTCGGCACGGTGCGGCAGCACCAGGCCGATGCTGAGTTCGAAAATGCGGCGCGTGAAGCCGCTGCAGTCGAATCCGGTGTCCTCGGTGGCGCCGCCGCGCCGGTACGGCACGCCGATGAAGTTCATCGCTGCGAGCACCAGGCCGGAGGTCGTGTCGCGTACCCGCTCGCTCAGCGTCTGCGCGGCGCCCGGGTTCGCTGCGGTGCCGACGAGTCCGCGCTCGGCGAGCAGGGCAGTCACGGCATTCGCGCCGCCAGTGGGCGTGCTCTCCGGCGCCGCCTGCGCGCTGCAGTTCAGCGCCAACAGCAGCACCGCGCCCAGGTGTTTGACGGTGGCGGCGTGGAATTTCATGGCGGGCGAGGATATCACCCGTCCCGATGCGGGTTGTTTCGGTTTGCAAGGTCGCGCTTGCGCCGCATCATGGTCTGCCGGCGGCGGGCGCCTGGCGTCAGTGTGTCGTCAGTCCCTCGCCGTGCAATGTCGGCACATCCGCCATGTCGAAACCGCCTGAACGCCAAGGAGACACGACACCATGATTATGAATTACGGCGACTTCCACCGCCGCTCGATCGAGCAACGCGACAGCTTCTGGGCCGAGCAGGCGGCCTTGGTCGACTGGCACACGCCGTTCGGGCAGGTCTGCGACTACAGCAAGCCGCCGTTCGCCAGATGGTTCGCTGGCGGCACGATCAACCTGTGCCACAACGCCGTCGACCGGCACCTGTCGGACCGGCCGGAGCAGAACGCGCTGATCTACGTCTCGACCGAGGTCGACCAGGAGCGCAGCTACAGCTTCCGCGAGCTGCACGCCGAGGTGCAGCGCATGGCCGCGGTGTTGCGCTCGCTCGGCGTGGCGCAGGGCGACCGGGTGCTGATCTACATGCCGATGATCCCCGAGGCAGTGTTCGCGATGCTCGCCTGTGCTCGGCTCGGTGCGATCCACTCGGTCGTGTTCGGCGGCTTCGCCAGCGTCAGCCTGGCGACCCGCATCGACGACGCCGCGCCGCGCGTCGTCGTCAGCGCCGACGCCGGCAGCCGCGCGGGCAAGGTGATGGCCTACAAGCCGCTGCTCGACGAGGCGATCCGCCTGGCCGCGAACAAGCCCGCCAATGTGCTGATGGTCGATCGGGGCCTGGTGCCTTTCGAGCGCGTCGCCGGACGCGATCTCGACTACGCCCCGCTGCGCGAGAAGCACCTGAACGCCGTCGTGCCGTGCGTGTGGGTCGACGCCACGCACCCGAGCTATACGCTCTACACCAGCGGCACGACCGGCCGACCGAAGGGCGTGCAGCGCGACACCGGCGGCTACGCCGTCGCGCTGGCCGCGTCGATGAAGCACCTGTTCTGCGGCAACGCCGGCGAGACCTATTTCTCCACCAGCGACATCGGCTGGGTGGTGGGGCACAGCTACATCGTCTACGGCCCGCTGGTCGCGGGCATGGCCACCATCCTCTACGAAGGCCTGCCGATCCGCCCCGATGCGGGCATCTGGTGGCGACTCGTCGAGAAGTACAAGGTCACCGTGATGTTCACCGCGCCGACGGCGGTGCGCGTGCTCAAGAAGCACGACCAGGCGTTCCTCGGCAAGTACGACCTGTCGTCGCTGCGGGGCTTGTTCCTGGCCGGTGAACCGCTCGACGAGCCCACCGCGCAGTGGATCGCGTCTTCGCTCGGGCGTCCGATCGTCGACAACTACTGGCAGACCGAGACCGGCTGGCCGATCCTGGCGATCTGCAAGGGCGTCGACGATGCGCCGACCCGGTTCGGCTCGCCGGGCAAGGCGGTGTTCGGCTACGACGTCAAGCTGATCGACGAGAACACCGGCGCCGAACTCAAGGGCGCCAACCAGAAGGGCGTGGTCGCCATCGAGGGTCCGCTGCCGCCGGGCTGCCTGCAGACGGTGTGGGGCGACGACGATCGCTTCGTCGAGACGTACTGGAAGACGCTTCCCGGCCGCATGATCTACAGCACCTTCGACTGGGGCATTCGCGACGAGGACGGCTACTACTTCATCCTCGGGCGCACCGACGACGTCATCAACGTCGCCGGGCACCGCCTGGGCACGCGCGAGATCGAGGAGAGCATCTCGAGCCACCCCAACGTCGCCGAGGTCGCAGTGGTCGGCGTTGCCGACTCGCTCAAGGGCCAGGTGGCGATGGCGTTCGCGGTGCTGAAGGACCCGTCGCGCGCCGCCTCCCCGGCCGATGCGCTCAGGCACGAGGGCGAGATGATGAAGCTGGTCGACGAGCAGCTCGGCGCGGTGGCGCGCCCGTCGCGCGTGCGCTTCGTCTCGGTGCTGCCCAAGACGCGCTCGGGCAAGCTGCTGCGCCGCGCGATCCAGGCGGTGTGCGAGAACCGCGACCCGGGCGACCTGACGACGATCGAGGATCCGACGGCGCTGCAGCAGATCAAGGATCTGGTGACCGCGAAGTAGCCGGTCGACGGCCGGCATCGGGCGCGTCCGGCGGGCGCCGGCGGCACATCAACCCGCCCCACGCCGCGCCGGCAGCGCGCTTGCGGGCAGAATGCGCTCGCCGTTCACGCGACGGCGCCACTTTCTGCCCACCATGATCAAGAATCTGCGCGCCCTGGCGCTGACCCTGGCCGGTGCCGCCCCCGTCTTTGCGGCCGGCGTGCGCGCGCCGGGGCCGGCGTTTCCGCACTTCGACACGCCGGCAGCGCTGCAGCGGGCGTGCGACGACGGTCTGGCGACGGCGGCAGTCGAACTGCACCGGCTCGAGCGCCGCGCCGCCGACGCGCACTGGCTCGACGCCTACGACGCCTTCAGCGCCCGGCTCGAGGACCTGGCCAACCCGATTCAGTTCGTCTCGGCGGTGCACCCCGACAAGGCGATGCGCAGCGCCTCCGAGGCGTGCGAGCTGCGCTGGAACGACTTCAACTCGTCGCTCGGCCAGAACGAGCGGCTGTACCAGGCCGCGCGCCAGCTCAGGCCCGCCGACGCCATCGACCGCGAACTGCTGAAGGTCACGCTCGAGGGCTTCGAAGACAGCGGCGTCGGCCTGCCCCCGCCGCAACGCCTGCGTGCCAAGCAGCTCAGCGACCAGATCAACGAACTCGGCCAGGCCTTCGAGCGCGCGATCCGCGACGCCAACATCAAGCTGGCCTTCACCGAGGTCGAGCTCGAGGGGGTTCCCGAGGGCGTCTGGAAGGCTGCGCCGCGCGACGCCGACGGCCGCTTCCTGCTCGGGCTGGACTACCCGGTCTACCTGCCGCTGATGCAGTCGGCCGAACGGGCGGCGACGCGCGAGCGCATGTGGCGCGCCAAGACCAACGAGGGCGGGGAGGCGAATCTGCAGCGGCTGGCCGAGATCGCCACGCTGCGCCGCGACTACGCCAGCCTGTTCGGTGCGTCGAGCTGGGCCGAGTTCACGCTGCGGCGTCGCATGGCCGAGACCCCGGCGCGTGTCCGGCACTTCCTCGACGAAGTCAAGGCGGCGGTCGAGGCGCGCGAGCGGCGCGAGATCGATGAATTGCGCCAGGCCAAGGCTGCCCACACGGGCCAGCCGATCGAGGCGGTGAGGCTCGAACGCTGGGACGTGTCGTTCTACACCGAGCGCGTGCGGCGCGCGCGCTATGCCGTCGACCAGGAGGCGTTTCGCGCCTACTTCCCGCCGCAACAGAGCCTGGCGTTCGCGCTGCGCGTCATCGAGCGGCTGATGGGGGTGCGCTACCAGCGCGTCGCCAGCGTCGGGCTCTGGCATCCCGAGGTGCAGACCTATGCCGTATCCGACGCGTCCAGCGGCCGGCCGCTCGGTACGCTGTGGGTCGATCTGTACCCGCGCGAGGGCAAGTACAACCACGCCGCGGTGTGGGGCCTGCGTTCGGCCTCGAAGGTGCTGAAGCGGGCCTCGCAGGCGGCGCTGGTCGTCAACTTCGATCGCCACGGTCTGACGCTCGACGAGCTCGAGACGCTGCTGCACGAGCTCGGCCATGCGGTGCACAACAACCTGTCGGCGACGCGCCACGCACAGCAGGCCGGCACCAGCGTCAAGCGCGACTTCGTCGAGGCGCCGTCGCAGATGCTCGAAGACTGGGTCTACGACCCGCGCGTGCTGGCGCTGTTCGCCGAGGTGTGTCCGAAGTGCACGCCGGTGCCCGCTGCCCTGATCGAGCAGGCGCGCATCGCGCGCGACTACGGCAAGGGCATCCAGAGCGCGCGCCAGTTGCTCTACGCCGGCTACGACCTGGCGCTGTACGACACGGCGGCGCAGGACCCGCTGGCGCTGTGGGAACGGATGGAGGGCGCCACGCCGCTCGGCTATGTGGCCGGGACGATGTTCCCGGCCGGCTTCGCCCACATCGCCAGCGGCTACAGCGCCGGCTACTACGGTTACCTGTGGAGCCTGGTCGTGGCACTCGACCTGCGCACCGCGTTCGCACGCGATCGGCTCGACGCGAAGGTGGGCAGGCGCTACCGCCAGCGCGTGCTGGCCCGGGGCAGCGAGCGGCCGCCGGCGGCGCTGGTGCGCGACTTCCTCGGTCGCGACTTCAACTCGAAGGCCTTCTTCGACGATCTGGCGCGTTGAGGTGCCCTGCCTCGCCGCACGCGACGGGTCGTGCCGCGCCCGCGGCGGCCGGCGCGCCGCCTACAGCACCTCGGACGCGAAGTCGGCCAGCCGCGAGCGTTCGCCGCGCGCGAGCATCACATGGCCCGAGTGCGGCCAGCCCTTGAAGCGGTCGACCGCGTAGGTCAGCCCCGAGCTGCCCTCGGTCAGGTAGGGCGTGTCGATCTGTGCCAGGTTGCCCAGGCAGACGAGCTTGGTGCCCGGCCCGGCGCGCGTGACGAGCGTCTTCATCTGCTTGGGCGTCAGGTTCTGCGCCTCGTCGATCAGCACGTACTTGTTCAGGAAGGTGCGCCCGCGCATGAAGTTCAGGCTCTTGATCTTGATCTTGCTGCGCACCAGGTCCTGCGTCGCCGCGCGGCCCCAGTCGCCGGCCGAGCCATCGCCGCGCGCCAGCACCTCGAGGTTGTCGTCGAGCGCGCCCATCCAAGGGCCCATCTTCTCCTCCTCGGTGCCGGGCAGGAAGCCGATGTCCTCTCCCACCGGCACCGTGACGCGCGTGACGATGATCTCGGTGTAACGCCGCTCGTCGAGCACCTGCGACAGCCCGGCGGCCAGCGTCATCAGCGTCTTGCCGGTGCCGGCGTTGCCGGTCAGCGAGACGAAGTCGCACTCCGGATCCATCAGCAGGTTGAGCGCGAAGTTCTGCTCGCGGTTGCGCGCCGTCACGCCCCATACGGCATTCTTGGCGTGCGCGTAGTCCTTCAGCGTCATCAGCACCGCGGTCTTGCCGGTGATCTCGGCCACGCGCGCGTACAGCGGCGCGGCGCCGGGCGACTCGAGGTAGACGAACTGGTTCACCAGCAGCGCGGGCACCAGTGGCCCGGCGATGCGGTAATACGTCTGGCCGCCCTGGCTCCAGCTCTCCATCGTCTTGCCGTGCCGCTCCCAGAACTCGGCCGGCAGGCACAGCACGCCGGTGTAGAGCAGGTCGCCGTCGGCAGCGG
>JBBIPS010000222.1:0-5713 GCA_037442725.1 Burkholderiales bacterium
CCCCTCCCGGGCAGCATGGGACTCCCGTTCAGCAGCCTGGCCCAGGATGGTGAGGGGAACCTGTACGCCCTGCCCAGCCTCACCTACATGGAACCTGCGTGGATGCTCGTTCTGCGCCCAGGGAGCCTCGGCGCGGTCCGGGTACCCCTCCGGAACGTGGATCCGGCCAGCGGGCCGGTCTGCCTTGGGATGGCGCCGGGAAGCCCCCTGTGGCTCGGAACCACGAACGGCCTGTACCGCTGTGTCCGGGAGAAGGACGGATGGGCCTGCACGCAGGAGCCCATCCCCGGGCTGGGCCGTTCGGACGTGGCCATCAGCCAGATCGCCGTGCGCCCAGGCGGCGAGATCTGGGTCACCAGTTCCCGGGGGCTGGCCTTTCACGGCCCCCACGGCTGGCGCGTGCTGCGCAAGCAGACGGGGCTCGAGGACGACGACCTCTTCTCAGTCGCCCCCAGCGGGGGGGAGGCCTGGGTCTCCTACCGGAGCGTCAAGACCCTCTCCCGGGTGAAGGTGGATGGGGACCGTCTCCGGGTGGTGGAGACCCTGCGCCCTCCCAATCCCCTGGCCGGGATGGTGGTGCTTTCCCTGGCCCGGGACGCCGCGGGCGTCCTCTGGCTGGGCACCTCGCAGGGGGTCGTCCGCTGGCAAGGGGAGCATCTGGAGCGCTTCGGGAAGACCGGGGGCCTGCCCGGAATGGACTGCGCCCAGAACGCCTTGTGGCTGGATCCGGGCGGCGATGCGTGGGTGGGCCTGAGCGTCGGCGTGGCGCATTTCCGCACCGAGTTCCACAAGCCCCAGAGCGCTCCCCCGCCCGTATGGCTCTTCTCTGCGGAGGACGGATCGGGGCGCCACCTGGAGTCGCTTCCGGGCCCGATCCGGATTCCCTACCGGGACCGCACCCTCTCCTTCCGGTACCTGCTGCCGGGCTTCGGCCTCCGGGAGAACTCCCGCTACATGGTGCGCCTCGCGGGCCTGGAGAACGAGTGGCGGGACACGGGCGTGGGGGAGGCACGCTACCCCAACCTCCCCGCCGGGAGCTTCCGTTTCGAAGTCAGGGTGAAGGACTGGTCCGGGAAGCTGGGCCCCGTCACCGGCCTCGGCTTCGAGGTGGCCGCACCGTGGTGGCGGACCTGGTGGTTCACCGCCCTCTGGATCCTGGGATCGGCCGGAGCCATCACCGGCGCATTCCGGTCCCGCACGGCCCTCCTGCGCCGGCGCAACGTGGAGCTGGAGCGGATCGTGGCCACGCTCGCCCGGCGCGACTGGCGCGTCTACGAGTACCTCGCCGCCCGCGCCGAGGTCGATCTCGATCCAGGCGAGCTCTGGCTACTCGCGCGACTCGGCGATGTTGCTCAAGTGGCTCGAGTCGCTGCTGCGTTCGCCGCGCCACGGGCAGGAGTCGTTCGCAGGCCGCCGCCAGGCCGGTGCCACCGCCCAGCGCCGCACCCTGCACACGGGCGATGGTCGGCTTGGACATGCCCGACAGCGCCTGCAGCATGCGGGTGCGCTCGAGTTCAGCGACCTCTTCTTGAATCGGCTTGAGCCCGAAGGCGCTCGAACGCGACGGCACGATCACGCTGAAATTCAAGACGATTTCCGGCGACGCCGATCGTGCGTCGGATCGATCGGGCCGGTGCGCGGCCCATCGCGCGGCGGCTGCGGTTGCCCATGGGCTGCTTGGTCGTGCGACGGGTCGACCTGCCACGGCCGCTGCGGTGCTCGCCGCTGCCGCCCGGGGTCGACCACGCGCCTGGCACGCTCGTCGGCCTCGCGCCGCGCGATCGCAAGCAGATCGTCGAGCGCCTCGGGGGCCACGCCCTGTGCCGCGCAGAAGTCGGCCCGCGCCAGCGTCGTGGCGTCGAAGTCACGCAGCAGGTTGGCGCGGTTGCGGCGCTGCTCGCCCAGCAGGGCGCGACGTGCCTCTTGGTTGGCGCGACGCCGCTGCAGCTCGGCCTGTGCGGCGGCACGGTGCTCGTCGCTGACCGGGCCGCTGGCCACGCCGTCGAGGTCGAAGCGTTGCGTGGCCCTGACCAGCGCCAGCAGGTACGAGGTGCTGCCGGTGTGCCGATGCAGGAATGCCGACAGCGCCCGTCTGCTGAACACGCCCGGCGCGCGTGCCTGGATGTCGGACTGGATGCGCAGCTTCAATGGCTTGGCCGCACTGCCGAACAGCGCCGGGAACAGCTCGCGCAGTCGGCTCGCGCAGTCGGCTCGGTCCGATTCGGCGGGCGTGCCTTCGGTCGATCCGATCGCGGCCGGCTCGGACTCGGCAGACGCAGGATCAGCCGGCGCGAGTTCGGGCTGGTCGGGTACAGGCGGCGGGGTCGAGGACATGGGGCGATCAGGGGCAGGAACAGGCGCAGGCCCGGATTGTGCCCGGCGGCTGCGGATGATGTGTCGCTCGTGGCCAGCGCGCGACGGCGGGTTCGGCCGGCCCGATCGGGTGCGGCGCGCCCGCACCGCATCGATGATCGCCGGCGTGACCTCGAAACTGGGCGTTCACGCGGAGCAGCTTGCGAAGCCATGCAGCGAACGGGCGAAGGCAGACTCACTCTGCGCCCGGTTCGTCACTCATCGTACTCGCAGCAACGCGGTGCAACGGGTCGGCCCGACCGCACGCCGTCACGTGTCGCGCGGTGCCTGGGGCCGAGGGCGGACGGGCTCGAGTGCAGGACCGGGCAAGCTCGGCGGGTCGACTGCACTGCTCAGGCGTCGAGCACCATCACCTGCCCCGCGACGAGCGCCTCGATGCGGTGCCGGCTGGCGAGCGCGGCGATCTCCGCCATCACGACGTCGAGTTCGCCCGGCTTGACGTGGGTGATGTGGACCTGCACGCCGGCGGCGAGTTGCGCCAGCTCGCGGCCGAGCGCGGCCGAGTGCAGATGCCGGCTGAGCGTGGCCAGCGACTGCTCGTCGTCGCGGAACGCGGTCTCGATCACGAGGTGCGCCACCTTCAGCAGGGCCAGGCGCCGCCACAGTGCCGGGTTGGGCGCGGTGTCGCCGGTGTACACCCAGGCGCCGGTGGCCGACCCTGGTGGCGCCAGCAATGCGAATCCCACCGCCGGCACGGTGTGCAGCGCCGGCAGCACCTCGATGCGGCGGCCACGGCCGAAGTCGAGCACCTCGCCGGTGGCGAACGGGCTGAATGCCAGCATCGGCTGTTCGACCGAGGGCAGGCGCGTGAAGTCGGGCCACAGCACGCCGTTGAAGAGATGCTGGCGCAGCGCAGCCAGTGTGGCCGGCAGCGCGTGCACCTGGATCGGCGGGCGCCCGCGGCGCAGCCGCATCACGGCGTCGGCAAGCAGCGGCAGCGCGAGCACGTGGTCGAGGTGCGAGTGGCTGAGCAGGATGTGGTCGATGCGATCGAGCTCGGCCAGCGGCAGGTCGCCGACGCCGGTGCCGGCGTCGATCAGCACGTCGTCGTCGAGCAGGAACGCGGTGGTGCGGCAACCCGCCGCGATGGCACCCGAACAACCGAGGACCCGGATTCGCATGAGCCGGTTGGGCTTTGGGAGGATTGCAGTGCGTTGGGGGGCAGACGGCAGGCGCAGCGCCGGCGCGCAGTCGTTGCCGAAGGCACGATGGTGCGAGCCGCAGCGACATCGCGCAAGCGGGTTTTTCGCGCTCTGCCGGTTGTCACGGCGTGCGCGCTGTCGGCGTGCGCCGCGGCGTGAAGTGCGTCACGAGGCTGCGCGCTCGCGCCCGGTTCGGGCGGGTCCGCAGCCTGCGCCGGACGGCTTGCGTCAGCCGCGCGAGGAAACGACGGGCTGCTGCCGGGTTCGCCGGCCCGCTCGGCGGTGGCCGACGCGCGTCGGCCGCCTGGCGGCGCGCTCAGGCGTGGACGAACTGCATCTGGGTGCCGGCCAGTTCGATCAGGTCGCCGCTGTGCAATGGCGCGGTGTCGGCGATGAGCGGCACGCCGTTGACGCTCGGTCGCTGTGTGCCCTCGACGTGGGCGATGATGTAGCCGGTCGGGCGCCGGGTGATCGACGCCACCTGCACGCCGGGCTTGCCGACGGTGGTGACGACCTTGGTCAGCGCCACCTCGCGGCCGGCCGCGACGCCGTTGAGGACCTTGATCGATGCCGCGCCACCGGCAGCGCCCGCCGCTGCGCCATGCGTGTATCCCGACGGTGTGGTGCCCGACGCCATCGAGGCCATCAGCGACGGTGTCGGCAACGTCGCCGTCGGGTGCAGCGGCGAGTGCGCCTGCGCCGTGACGCCGTGGCGCATGATCATCGTCTTCTCGTAGTCGACGTTGTCGTCGGTCAGGTACTTGATCTTGTACTTGCCGATCTCGACCGTGTCGTTGTGCGCCAGCAGCTGCTTCTTGACCGCCTTGCCGTTGATGTAGGTGCCGTTGGTGCTGTTGAGGTCTTCGATGAAGACGTCCTGCCCCACCATCTGCAGCACGGCGTGCTCGCCGCTGACGGCGAGGTTGTCGATGACGATGTCGTTGTAGGGCCTGCGCCCGAGCGTGGTCTTGTCCTTCGTGATCTGGACGTCCTTGATCACCACCCCGTCGAGCGACACCACCAGCTTGCCCATGCTTGCCCTTTTGTCTGCCTGACCGCCCGGCGCTCAGTCGCTTGCCGCGTTGCGTGCTGATCGGTGCGTCGAAATCTTCAGTGCCCGAAGCGCCACCACGGCCCGCCGCCCGTCGCCGCGCGGCCAGCCACGCGGATCAGAACCACGGCGATATTATCCTTTCCGCCAGCGTCATTGGCGGCGGCGATCAGTGCGGCGCCGGCGGCTGGTAACGAGTCGTGCATCTGCAACAGTTGGGCGATGGCGGCGTCGTCGAGCATGTCGGACAAGCCATCCGAGCACAGCAGGTACAGGTCCCCGGGTTGCAGTTCGTGCGCGTGCGTTTCGAGCAGCACGGTGTCCTCGACGCCGACGGCACGCGTGACCAGGTTCCTGTTCGCCGAGAAGGTGGCCTGCTCGGGGGAGATCATTCCGGCGTCGATCTGCTCCTGCAGCAGTGAGTGGTCGCGCGTGATCTGCGTCAGCTGGTTGGCGCGCCAGCGGTAGCCGCGTGAGTCGCCGACGTGGCCGAGCCGCAACTGGCCGTCGCGCAGCACCGCGAGTACCAGCGTCGTGCCCATGCCGGCGTACTGCGGGTTGGCGTTGGCGGCGTTGAAGATCGCGCGGTTGGCGTTGTCGACGCAGATGTCCATCGCGCGCCGCAACTCGGCATCGGTGGCCTTCGCCGCGGACTCCTGCAGCCACCGGCCGAGCTCGGTCTTGATGAACGAGGTGGCCATGCTGCTGGCCACCTCACCGGCGTTGTACCCGCCCATGCCGTCGGCCAGCACGGCCAGACCGTTGGCTTCGTCGACGGCCACAGAATCCTCGTTGTTCGAGCGCGCCCGGCCGGTGTCGACGGCGGAGAAGTACTCGAAGATCATGCGGTCAGCTTGGTGGCGGGCGAATGCGGCGCATTGTGCATCGGTCGAACGCCGCGGCGCGGCGGGCGGGGCTGCGTCGGCGCCGGCGTTGCGGCTTTGGTCACGCCGGCCAGAGCGCACGATTGGCGGCCATCCGCTCGAGTGTGATCGCCAGCGCGCCGAGGTCGGCCGGGCGGTCCTGCGGCGCCTTGGCAAGCAACGCTGCGACCAGCCCGCCGAGCGCGTCGGGCAGCGTCGGCCGCAGGCTGCACACGCCGGGCGCCGGGTCTTGCGCCACCGCGCGCAGCAGCGCGCCGAGCGAG
>JBBIPS010000223.1:0-5693 GCA_037442725.1 Burkholderiales bacterium
GACCGGCGCCGTGGCGCTCCCCAATCCAGGACTACTTCGGTTCGAGCCGCGCCGCGCGCTGCTCACGCCGGCCGGAGCGGGGTTCGCGCCGCTGCACGGCGCTGAGGATGCCGCGCAGAATGTCGATCGGCGGCGGCGGGCAACCCGGGATCGTCAGGTCGACCGGAATGACGTTGGCGACCTTGCCGCAACTGGCATAGCCCGCGCCGAAGATGCCGCCGGTGGCGCCGCAATCGCCCAGCGCCACCACCAGCTTGGGCTCGGGTGTGGCGTCGTAGGTGCGGCGCAGCGCCTCGGCCATGTTGCGCGTGACCGGGCCGCTGACGAGCAGCAGGTCGGCGTGGCGCGGACTGGCGACGAACTTGATGCCCAGGCCCTCGAGGTTGTAGTACGCGTTGCCCAGCGCGTTGACCTCGAGCTCGCAGCCGTTGCACGACCCGGCGTCGACCATGCGGATCGTCAGCGCCTGGCCCAGGATGTCGAGCAGGTCGCGGTGGATGCGCTGGACCGCCTGCGGCTCGGTCTGGTCGATCGGCGGCGCCGGCTCGGTGACGATGCCGGTGCGGACGATCTGCTTGAGGACGTGCCACATGTCGGAGTCGGCTCAGAGGTCGTGGCCCGAGTAGCTCAGGTTGAACGACTTGTTGATGAGCGGAAAGTCGGGCACGATGTTGCCGATGATCGCGTGCTCGAGCACCGGCCAGTTCTGCCACGACGGGTCGTGGCAGTGGCAGCGCACGATGCGGCCATCGGCGCCGATGGCCAGTGCGACGAAGACCTCGCCGCGCCAGCCTTCGATCCAGCCGGCGCCGATGCGCTCGACCGCCGGCCTGTCGAGTTCGACGCGGACCGGGCCGGCCGGCAGGTCGGTGCAGAGCCGGCGTATCAGCCGCAGCGATTCGAAGGTCTCGGCGAAGCGCACCGCCACGCGCGCGGCGACGTCGCCGTTGCGGTGCGTGCTCATCGTGACTTCGAGCTGGTCGTAGGGCGGCCAGGCGGGGTCGCAGCGCAAGTCGCTGGCCTGCGCACTGGCGCGTCCGGCCAGCCCGGTCAGGCCGAGCTGCGCGGCCAGCTCGGGGGGCACGCGCCCGGCGGTCAGGAAGCGATCCTGCAGCCCGGCGTGTTCGTCATACACGACCTTGAGCGCGCGCACCTCGGGCTCGATCTCGTCGCACTGCCGGCGCAGCCGGTCCAGCAGCGGCACCGTGACGTCGAGCGCCACGCCGCCGGGCAGCACGGCGTCCATCATCAGGCGGTGGCCGAACGCCTGCTTCGACAGGCGCAGCCAGTCCTCGCGCAGGCGCGAGAACTGCGCCAGACCGAAACTCAGCGCGGCATCGTTGCCGAGCGCGCCCAGGTCGCCCAGATGGTTGGCCACGCGTTCGCGTTCGAGCATCAGCGCGCGCAGCCACGCCGCGCGCGCCGGCACCTCGCAGCGCCAGGCCGACTCGAGCGCCATGCAGTAGGCCCAGGCGTAGGCCACCGTCGTGTCGCCCGAGACGCGCGACGCCAGGCGGTGCGCCTCGAGCGGCGCCAGTTCGGTGAAACGGCGCTCGATGCCCTTGTGCGTGTAGCCGAGCTGCTGTTCCAGCCGCAACACCTTCTCGCCGACGACCGAGAAGCGGAAGTGACCGGGCTCGATGATGCCGGCGTGTACCGGGCCGACGGCGATCTCGTGCACGCCGTCGCCTTCGACGCGGACGAAGGGATAGTCGGGCGGCAGCGCGGTGCAGTCCGACGGTTGTGGCGCGGCGTCGAAACGCAGCGGCGGCGCGGCCGTGCCCCACGCGCCGTGGTTCAGCCACGGCCTCGGGTCGGCGCCGTGCGTGACGGCCAGGCCCGACAGGTCGGCCATCGCACGCTGCATGCGGTTCGCGCACGGGAACACCGGCGCCAGATGCGGGAACTCGGGCGCTATGGCATCGAGCGCGAGTTCGAGCCACACCAGCCCCTGCGCCGTGGCATAGGCCGCGCACGCCGCGACCCCGCCAGCCGCGGCGCGGCGGTCGATGCCCCAGAGCGCGACCAGTCTTCCGCCGTCGGCCGCGACGGCGCGCGCCGCGGCGCTCCAGGTCCGGCCGTCGACGCCGCCGTGCCAGACCGGCAGCGGTGCCGCGAGGCGTTGCAGGTCGACGCCGAGTTCGTGCAGCGAAGTGCGGTCGGACATGCGTTCAGTGACCGAGCAGCGCCGCTGCCTGGTGGTACCAGTTGGCCAGGGAAGGCGGGATGTACAAGCCCAGCATCAGGCCGAGCCCGAGGTGGACGAGCACCGGGATCCGGGCCGGTGGATGCGGCAGCGGCCCGACGCGGCTGGCGACGAAGACCATCGCCTGCACGCGGCTGAAGATCGACACGAACGCCACGGCCAGTGCGATCAGCAGCAGCGGCGTGGCCCAGGGCTGGTCGCGCATCGTCGTCGTGATGATCAGGAACTCGCTGGCGAAAGCGCCGAACGGCGGCATGCCCAGGATCGCCAGCGCGCCGATCAGCAGGCCCCAGCCGACGATCGGGCTGCCCTTGATCAGGCCACGGATGCCTTCCATCAGTTGCGTGCCGGCCTTCTGCGTGGCGTGGCCGACGGCGAAGAAGATGGCCGACTTGATCAGCGAATGCACCGTCATGTGCAGCAGCCCGGCGAAGTTGCCGATCGGCCCGCCCAGACCGAAGGCGAAGGTGACCAGCCCCATGTGCTCGATCGACGAATACGCGAACATGCGCTTGGCGTCGCGCTGGCGGACCAGGAAGAACACCGCGGCCACCACCGACAGCAGGCCGAAGCCCATCATCAGCCGTCCTGTCAGTTGATGGTCGCGCAGCGCGCCGTCGGTCAGCACCTTGCAGCGCAACACCGCGTACAGCGCCACGTTGAGCAGCAGGCCCGACAGCACCGCGGAGACCGGGGTCGGGCCCTCGGCGTGCGCATCGGGCAGCCAGTTGTGCACCGGGACCAGCCCGACCTTGGTGCCGTAGCCGATGAACAGGAACGCGAACGCCAGCGTGATGATGTTCGGGTCGAGCTGGCCCTTGACCGCATCGAGGTTGGTCCACAGCAGCGCGCCGCCCTCGGCGCCGATGACCCGCTCCGCCGCCATGTACAGCAGCACGGTGCCGAACAGCGCCTGCGCGATGCCGACACCGCACAGGATGAAGTACTTCCACGCCGCCTCGAGACTGGCCGCGGTGCGGTAGACGCTGACCAGCAGCACGGTGGTCAGGGTGGCCGCCTCCATCGCCACCCACAGCATGCCGAGGTTGTTCGTCGTCAGCGCCAGCAGCATCGTGAAGCTGAACAACTGGTACATGCTGTGGTAAAGGCGCAGCCGCGGCGGCGTCATCCGGCCGAGGTGGCGCTCGATGCGCATGTACGGGCGCGAGTAGATCGACGTCGTCAGGCCGACGAGCGCGGTCAGCGCGACGAGAAAGACGTTGAGCGGGTCGATGTAGAAGGCACGCTCCCAGATCAGGGTCGGGCCGTGGGCGAAGACCTGCAGCGTCAGCACGCAGGCGGCGACGAAGGTACCGAGGCTGAACGCGACGTTGACGTCGCGCGCGCTGTCGCGATGGCCGACGAGCGCGAGCACGGCCCCGCCGGCCAGCGGGGTGCCGAGCAGGAAGGCGAACGCGCTCGACTCGAGGCTCAATTCAATCTTCCTTCAGCGTCTCGAGCCGGCGGATGTCCAGCGTGTCGAACTGCTCGCGAATCTGGAACATGAACACGCCCAGGATGATCACGCCGACGAGCACGTCCAGCGCAATGCCGAGTTCGACCACCATCGGCATGCCGTAGGTGGCCGAGGTGGCGGCGAAGAACAGGCCGTTCTCCATCGCCAGGAAGCCGATCACCTGCGGCACCGCCTTGGCGCGCGTGATCATCATCAGGAACGACAGCAGCACGCACGCCAGCGCGATGCCGAGCGTGCCGCTGGCCAGCGCCGCCGAGAGCTGCGCGATCGGCTGCGCCAGGTTGAAGGCGAAGATCACGACGCCGATGCCGATCAGCATCGTCGTGGGGATGTTGATCAGCGTTTCGATGTCCCAGCGGATGTCGAGCCGGTCGATGATCCGGTGCAGCAGGTAGGGGATCAGCAGCACCTTGAACAGCACCGTCAACCCGGCCGACAGGTAGAGGTGATGCTGGTCGGTGACGTAGCCGACGACGGCGGTGGCCAGCGCCAGCGTGGCGCCCTGCATCGTGAACAGGTTGATCAGCGAGACGATGCGGCGCTGCGAGATCATCGCGAACGCCAGCATCAGCAGCAGCGCGCCGAGCAGGTTGACGAACTGGGTCAGCAGCAGCGTCATGTCAACGGTTGAGCAACAGGTGGACGAGCATACCGATCACCGCCAGCAGGAACGCCGTGCCGAGGAACTCGGGCACGCGGAAGATGCGCATCTTGGCGCTCAGCGTCTCGAGCACGGCCAGCAGCGCGCCGCCGATGGCGAGCTTGAGCAGCAGCGCGGGCAGCGCCAGCAACATCGCCAGCGGCGCCTGCGCCTGAGCCACGCCCCAGGGGAAGAACAGCGCCAGGCCGATGCACGAATAGGCGAAAAGCTTCAGGCTCGCGGCCCACTCGAGCAAGGCCAGGTGGCGGCCCGAATACTCGAGGATCAGCGCCTCGTGGATCATCGTCAGCTCGAGGTGGGTGGCCGGGTTGTCGACCGGCACGCGCGCGTTCTCGGCCAGCGACACCATCGTGAACGCCACGCCGGCCAGCGCCAGGCTGGGGTAGATCGCCAGCTCGCGGTGCGCCAGCGTCTCGACGATGGTCGTCAGCGAAGTCGAGTTCGAGATCAGCGAGGCCGAGAACAGCACGATCAGCAGCGCCGGCTCGGCCAGGAATCCGATCAGCATCTCGCGCCGCGCCCCCAGCGTGCCGAAGGCGGTGCCGATGTCCATCGCCGCCAGCGAGATGAAGACGCGCGCCAGCGCGAACAGGCCGACCAGCGCGATGGCGTCGGCCGCCGCCGCCAGCGGCAGGTCGGTCGACAGCGTCGGGATGATCGCGCAGGCCAGCACCACGCAGCCGAACACCAGGTACGGCGCGGCGCGGAACAGGCGCGAGGCGTGGTCCGCCACCGTCGACTCCTTGTTGAACAGCTTGTGCAGCATGCGGTAGGGCTGCCACAGGCTGGGTGCGCTGCGGTTCTGCAGCCAGGCGCGCCATTGGTTGACCCATCCGGTGAGCAGCGGCGCCAGCGCGATCGCGATGACGATCTCGAGCACCTGCGAAACCAGCGCGGCGAAGCTCATCGGGGCCTCACCGCACCACCACCAGCAGCGTGACCGCCAGCGTCACGAAGCTGTAGAGCAGGTAGATCGAGATGCGCCCCTGCTGCATCAGGGCGAACAGGCGCGCGATCCGGCTGGCCAGTGCGACGAGCGGCAGGTAGAGCCAATGCCAGAAGTGGTCCTCGACCGTGACGCGGTAGTGCGGCAACGCATCGAACGGCGTCGGCAACTCGCGGCGCATGCGGAAGAAGGGGTCGAAGATCTGCCGGATCGGCTGGCCGAAGCCCTCGGCCGTGTCCTGCATGCGTGCGTTGACCCCGGCAAAGCCACAGGCCCAGGCCGGGCCGCGGCGCATGCGGCCGTGGTAGAAGACGCGCACCAGCAGGAAGGCCAGCGCAAAGCTCGCGACGATGCCGAGCAGGAAGATCACCGGCCCGTAGCTCGCCTGGTCCAGGCTGTTCGG
>JBBIPS010000224.1:0-5681 GCA_037442725.1 Burkholderiales bacterium
GGCGTGGCGGCGCAGCGTGGCCACCAGTTCGTCCAGTTCGAAGGGCTTGCCGACATGGTCGTTCATGCCGCAAGCCAGGCACGCCGCTCGATCGCCGGGCATCGCGTTGGCGGTCATCGCGATCACCGGCAGGTCGCGCCAGCGCGGGTCGCGGCGGATCAACGCGGTGGCGGCAAAGCCGTCCAGCACCGGCATCTGCACGTCCATCAGCACGGCGTCGAACGGCACCTGGGCGGCGTCGAGCGCGGCCACGCCGGCCTGGCCGTCGCCAGCCAGTGTGACGAGTGCGCCTTCTTCGGCCAGCAGCTCGTGCACCACCTGCTGGTTGGTCGGGTTGTCCTCGACCACCAGCAGGCGCAGCCCCGGCAGGCGTGGCGGGTGGGTCGCTGCGACCGCGATGCCGGCGCGGCCGGCACCGCGCAGCGCGTCGCGCACCGCATCGGACAGCATCGACGCGGTGACCGGCTTGACGAGGAAGCCGTCGGGCAGCGTCGGTTCGGCACGGCTGCGCAGCGCCGGGAGGCCGCGCCCGAGGCCGCTGGCCAGCAGCACCAGCGGTGTGCGTTCGGTACCGATCAGCGTGCGCATGCGCTCGATCGTCTGGCAGCCGTCCGGCCCCGGCATCCGGGCGTCGACGAACACCGCCTGGTAGCGCCGGGGCGTGTCGTGGCAACGCTGCAGCAGCCCGATCGCCGCGTCGCCATCGGGGGCGACGTCGACGTGCCAGCCGAGCGAGCGCGCCAGGCCGGCCAGCGCCGAGCGCGCCAGCGGATGATCGTCGACGATCAGCACGCGCCGTGCGGTCGGGTCGTCGCCGGCACGCGCTGCCGCTGCCACGTCGCGCGGCGTCGCACCTGCCACGGCGGCTGGCGTGGGCAGCGCGAACGCCAGCGTGAAGGCGAACGTGCTGCCGCGCCCGGGCCGGCTGTCGAGCGTCAGCGCGCCGCCCATCAGGCCGACCAGCCGCTGCGAGATCGCCAGCCCGAGCCCGGTGCCGCCGAAGCGCCGCGTGGTGCTGGCCTCGGCCTGCGAGAAGCCGCTGAAGATGTGCGCCTGATGCTCGGGCGCGATGCCGATGCCGCTGTCGCGCAGCGTGAACTCGAGCCGCACCCGGCCCGCCTCGCGCCCGACGACGCGCACGCGCAGCACGACCTCGCCGCGTTCGGTGAACTTGACGGCGTTGCCGCCGAGGTTGACCAGCACCTGCTGCAGCCGCTGGTCGTCGCCGATCAGGTCAGGCGGCAGCGTCGGGTCGAGGTCGAACAGCAGTTCGAGGTCCCGGGTGCCGACGCTGGCCGACAGGATCACCGACAGGTCGCGCAGCAGCCGCTCGAGGTGGAACGGCCGCGCGTCGAGCGTCAGCCGGCCGGCCTCGACCTTGGAGAAGTCGAGGATGTCGTTGAGCAGGCCGAGCAGCGAACGCGCCGCACCCTCGGCCTTGCTGGCGTAGTCGAGCTGGCCCGGCGTGAGGCCCGTCTTGCGCAGCAGGCCGAGCAGGCCGATGACGGCGTTCATCGGTGTCCGGATCTCGTGGCTCATGTTGGCCAGGAAGCGGCTCTTGGCGACGCTGGCCTGTTCGGCCTGTGCGGTTCGCTCCTGCAGCGCGGCGTTGAGCAATTCGAGCCGCTGCTGCGTCTGCTTCAGCTCGGTGACGTCGATCACCACCGAGACATAGCCGCGCACCGTGTCGCCGTCGCGGTCGGGGATGTAGTGCAGCCAGTACTGGACGCAGGTGCCGTCCGGGCGCATCCGGCTGCGCTCGATGCGCTGTTCCTCGCCGCGCAGCGCGGCGCGGACGTGGGGTTCGTCCAGGCGGAACTGCTCGGGGCCGACCAGATCGACCAGGCTGATGCCCAGCATCTGCTGCGGTGTGCGGTCCAGCCAGGTCTCGGACGAACTGTTGGCGAAGGTGCAGCGCATCTGCGGTGTCCAGTAGGCCACCATGCCCGGCAGCTTGTCCGTGACGATGCGCATGAAGCGCTCGCTGTGCCGCAGCGCCTCCTCGGCGCTCTTGCGCTGGCTGATGTCCAGGGTCGTGCCGGCCATCCACTCGGGCTGGCCCGCGGCGATCCACGACGACACGCGCCCGCGCGCCAGCACCCAGACCCAGTGCCCGTCCTTGTGGCGCAGACGGGTCTCGCATTCGTATTGGTCCTGCCGGCCGGCGAAGTGCTGCGCGAGCAGCTCGCGCGAGCGCGCCAGGTCGTCGGGGTGGCAGTACGCGTTGTAGCTCCTGCCGTCGATCGCGCCGAGCTCGTCGAGCCGGTAGCCCACGATCTGCGCCCAGCGCTCGTTGATGCGCGCCTGCCCCGTGTGCAGGTTCCACTCCCAGGTGCCCACGTCGGTGCCGCGCAGGATGTTGTCGAGCCGTTCGCCCTGCCGCGCCAGCTCCTGCGTCGCGTGCTTGCTGGCCGTGATGTCGCTGCGGATCGAGATGAACCTGTCGACGCTGCCGTCGGCACCGACCAGCGGCGCGATGATGCAGTCGGTCCAGTACAGCGCGCCGTCCCGGGTGCGGTTGCAGATCTCGCCGCGCCAGGGCCGGCCGGCGGCGATCGTCGTCCACATCTGTTGCCAGAACCCGGCCGCGTGCAGGCCCGAGTTGATGATGCGGTGGTTGTGCCCGACCAGCTCGTCGCGCGAATAGCCGCTGAGGGCGCAGAAGGCCGGGTTGGCGTCGAGGATGACCCCGGCATGGTCGGCCACCGAGATGATGGCGTGCTGGTTCAGCGTCGCCAGCAGCGCCTGCGTCTCGCGCCGCGCGGCCTCGCCGCGGGCCTCGGCGCGCTTCTTGTCGGTGATGTCCGAGCCGATCTCCATGAAGCCGGTGAGCTCGCCGCCGGCACCGTGCAGCGGCTGCACCTCGGTCTCGATCCAGTACTCGCGGCCGTCCCGGGCGCGGTTCAGGAGCTCGACCCGGCACGGTGCGCCGGCGGCCGCGGCGCGCGCGAGTCGCTCCAGTGCCGCCGGGTCGGCCTTGCCGCTGCCGAGCAGCTCGCCCGGCCTGCGGCCGAGCGCCTCGGCCAGGGTGTGGCCGCTGATGCGGGTGAAGCCGGCGTTGACCCAGGTGATGCACCCTTCGCGGTCGAGCAGCGTGACCGCGTTCGAGGTGTGCTGCACGACCTTGGCCAGGCGGTCGAGTTCGGCCGTCATGCGCTGCGCCAGCGTCTGTGCACGCACGCGCGCCGAGGCCAGCAGCCACACCGCCAGTGCCAGCAGGAAGCTCAGCAGCACGCCGCCGGCGGCAAGCACCGGGACGCTCGAACGCTCCAGGCTGGCCTCGAACGCCGGCGTGCCCATGGCGCGCAGCGTCAGGCGCCGGCCACCGATGCCGATCACCCGCGTGCCGGCGTGCCGCACGGCGCCGGCCGCACCGATCGCAGCGCCGCTGCCGCGATAGATCAGCGCCCGGGGGTCGGACGCTTCACCGTCGAAGAGTTCGAATTCGAGCAGGCCGTCGGCAGCCGCGGCGGCGTGCGCCAGCACCTCGGCAACGACGATCGGCGCGTAGGTGAGCCCGAGCAGCGCGGCGCGGCGCTGCGCCGGCGTGGCCGCCTCGGCGCCGCGCCGGTACACCGGGACGAAGTAGAGCAGGCCGGCGCCGCGGCGGTCGTCCTGAAGCAGCGTGACGCGCCCGCTCAGCGCGGGCTGGCCGCTCGCGACCGCGCGCTCGACGGCGGCGCGCCGCACCGGCTCGGAGCCGACGTCGTAGCCCCAGGCGGCGCGGTTGTCCGCGATCGGCTCGATGTGCTTGATGACGTACAGGTCGGCCGCGCTGCCGCTGCTGCGCAGCGCGAAGTCCGGCGCGTCGTCGGCGCGTTCGGCGGCGAGGAAGCGATCGAGGTCGGCGCGCACGACGCGCTCGACGAAGCCGAAGCCGCGGATGCCGGGAAACTCGCGCGCCAGGTTGCGCGATTCGACGTAGGCGCGGAACTCGCTGCGCGCCACGGCCTGCCGTGCCGCGTAGAGGCCGCGTGCACCCTGCAGGCCCGATACGGCGTGCTCGATGCGCTGACCGACGTCGGACTCGAGCCGATCGACGAGCTGGTCGAAGCGGGCCGCGGCGCGTTGGTCGAGGTCGTCCCGGAGCCAGGCCACCGAGGCCACCGTCAACGCCAGCCCGAACGCCTGCGCAGCGGCGGTGAGCGCGATCGCGGTGCGGCGCTGGCCCAGGCGGCGCGCCAGACTGCCCGAGCCCGAGGCGGTGAAGGCGGGTGGCCCGGGTTCTTCGGGTCGCGCCGGTCGAGCCGGACGCAGCGTCACCAGGCAGCGCCAGAAGATCGCCGGGCCGGCGAGCAGCGCCATCAGGCTGCCGTCGAGCAGTGCGCCGGGGACCTGGCCGAGTCCCGGTGCGAGCGGGCCGACGTGCTGCAGGCCGTAGGTGGCGAGCGCCTCGGCGAGCGTGACGACGAGCAGGATCTCGAGCAGCAGGCGCAGCGGTTTCAGAGCTGGATTCATTCTGGCCTCGAGTCCGCCGATGGGCGAGGGTGCCGCGGGCGTGACCCGAGCCACGCTCGCCACACCTGGACGCGCGATTGTCAGCGGCGCCTCGGCGCCCGATGCGCCGAAGAGCGCGCCGATTCCGTGCCAATCGCAGGGGTCGGTGCGGGTCGACGCCGTTCTTGATCAGCCTCAACGCGGTGTCCGACCGGCGGTGCGCGCGTCGCGCAAGCGACAGGGTCGCTGGCGGCGCCTGCCCAGAATCGCCCGATCCCCCCCGCCGATCGACGCACCGATGGATTTCGAGTACTCGCCAAGGGCCATCGAACTGCAGGCGCAGCTGCAGCGCTTCATGGCCGACCTGGTGCTGCCCTCGATGCCCGACTGGCTGCGCTGGGCCGACGCGGGCGTCTACCCGCTCGATGTCATCGAGCCGCTGAAGTCGCGGGCCCGCGCGCTCGGGCTGTGGAACCTGTTCCTGCCCGGGCTGCGCGACGACCAGCCGGGGACGCGGCTGTCCAACCTGGACTACGCACCGCTGGCCGAGGTGATGGGCCGCGTGCCGTGGGCGGCCGAGGTCTTCAACTGCAGCGCGCCCGACAGCGGCACGATGGAACTGCTGCAACTGGCCGCCACGCCGGCGCAGGCGCGGCGCTGGCTCGACCCGCTGCTGCGCGGCGAGATCCGTTCGTGCTTCGCGATGAGCGAGCCCGACGCCGCGTCGTCCGACCCGACGCAGTTGCAGACCCGCATCGCGCGCGACGGCGACCACTACGTCGTCAACGGCCGCAAGTGGTTCATCACCGGTGCCGCGCATCCGAACTGCCGGCTCGCCGTGGTGCTGGGCGCCAGCGACGACGACGCGCAGGCCGGCGCGCATGCCCGGCACTCGATGCTGCTGGTGCCGCTCGATGCACCGGGGCTGGTGGTCGAGCGCAACATCCCGGTGATGAACCACCAGGCGGTCGAGGGCCACTGCGAGCTGGTGCTGCGCGACGTGCGCGTGCCGCTCGACCAGCGGCTCGGCGCCGAGGGCGCGGGCTTCGCGCTGGCGCAGGCGCGGCTCGGCCCGGGGCGGGTGCATCACGCGATGCGCAGCATCGGCCAGTGCGAACTGGCGCTCGAGCTGATGTGCGAGCGTGCGCTCGAGCGCGAGGCCTTCGGCGGCCGCATCGCCGACTTCGCCAACGTGCAGGACTGGATCGCGTGCAGCCGCGTCGAGATCGACCAGGCGCGGCTGC
>JBBIPS010000225.1:0-5675 GCA_037442725.1 Burkholderiales bacterium
GGCCAGCGCGCCCGGATGCGCGCAACCCGGTCATCGAGATCGTCATCGACATCGTCATCACCTCACGTCGGGAACCTTCGGTGCCGCGATTCTGATCGGCTGCGGTATCGGCGTCCCGAACCCGCCGTAAAGATCGGTAAAGCGGCGCCGCGAGCGCCAGTGCGGGGTCGCCCGGCAGCCGGGCGAAATCAGGGTGCCGCACGCTCGACCCGCAGCAGTCGGCGGCGCAGCGCGTAGTCGCCGTTGGCACTGCGCAGCTCGAGCCGCAGCAGCACACCGCTGCGTCGATCGACGGCCATCACGCCGTCCAGGCGTTCGCTGGCCGGGCGTCCATCGGCGCCGCCGGGCGCGTCGCCGAACAGCTCGATCACCGCGACATCGAAGTTCCGCCCGGCCACTGTCTGCGGCCCGGTCGCCACCACCTGGCCGCGCAGCCGGCCCAGCGCCACGCTCTCGTTGGCCGCCGCAAGCTCACCCGACAGCACCTGCCCGAGTTCGAGCTTGCGGCGCAGCAGGCGCTGCCAGGCGATCAGCGGCGGCCGCCCGGCGAGCGCGGGATTGCCGGCCAGATCCTGGCGCCATGGCGCGGCCAGCACGACGCCGTCGAGGTCGGCGCTGAACTCGATCTGGTCGCGCCGCAGTGCCGTCACGCGCAGTCCCAACTCGTGCGCCTCGCTGGTCGTGCCAGTGCGTTCGTCGTAGACCAGGCGCTCGCCCAGCGTCACCGGCAGCGCCGCGGCACGTTGCGCCGCCATGCCCGGCGGTGCGTCGCCGCAGTGCCGGCGCGCAGCGACGCTGCGCATCGCTTCGAAGCGGCCCTTGAGCCCGGCGAGCTCGGCGGCTTCCGGCCCGTCCGGCCGCATCGCCAGCAACGCCGGCCAGAACACCGTGACGCCCACGCCGAGCGCAATCAGGTTGTTGCCGACCCGGGCGTCGACCGCATAGGCCACGTCGGCGGCGCGCTGCTGCACGGTGTCGATCTCGTCGAACAGCCGTTCGCAATCCCAAGCGACGTACGCCGCCGGATCGCTCGGCCTGGGTTGCACGTCGGTCGATCGCGTGGCACAGCTCGCAAGCAGCACCACCGAAAGCACCGCGGCGCAGGTCCTGATCGATCGGGCGCACCCCTGCATGGGCCGGATTGTGCCTGCGCAGCGCACCCGCACAGGCGCACTGCGCCACCCCGTCGCGAGTGCCCGGAATGGCGGCCCGGTCCCTCAGTCGGCGAAACGCTGATCGGCCTCGGCCATCCGGACCAGCCGCGCACCGGGCGCGAAGCGCTCGCCGTGGCGTGCGGCGAGCTCGCGCGCACGGTCGACGAAAGCGCGCATGCCCATCGCGTTGATGAACTGCAGCGCACCGCCCTGGAACGGTGCGAAGCCCCAGCCCAGGATCGAGCCGACGTTGCCGTCGGCGACCGAGCGCAGCACGCCCTCGTCGAGGCAGCGCGCCGCCTCGTTGGCCTGGGCGAACATCAGCCGGTCGATCAGCTCGCGCTGCACCGGCTGCTGCGCTGCTGGTGGATACAGGTGGGTCAGCTCGGGCCACAGCCGCTTCTCACCGCGGCCGTCCGCCGGCCAGTCGTAGAAGCCGTGGCCGGCCTTCTTGCCAACGCGCCCGAGCGCGCAGAGCCGACGCACCACCGCCATGCCTGGATGCTCGGAATAGGGCTTGCCCTCGGCGGCCAGGTCCTTGCGCGCCTGGTCGGCGACGTGCACCGACAGGCTCAGCGACACCTCGTCCTGCAGCGCCAGCGGCGGCATCGGCATGCCGGCCTGCAGCCCCGCGACCTCGATGCTGCGCGGATGCACCCCCTCGGCCAGCATCGCGAGGCCCTCCATCAGGTAGGTGCCGAAGACGCGGCTGGTGTAGAAGCCACGGCTGTCGTTGACGACGATCGGCGTCTTGCCGATCTGCAGCACGAAGTCGAAACCGCGCGCCAGCGTCTCGGGCGAGGTTTGCGCGCCGACGATGATCTCGACCAGCGGCATCTTGTCGACCGGGCTGAAGAAGTGCAGGCCGATGAAGTGCGCCGGCCGCACGCTGGCCTGCGCCAGCCCGGTGATCGGCAGCGTCGAGGTGTTCGAGGCGAACACCGCGTCGGCAGCAATGCGCGCCTCGGCCAGCCGCGTCACCTCGGCCTTGACCGCGCGGTCTTCGAACACCGCCTCGATCACCAGGTCGCAGCCGGCGAGCTGCTCATAGGCCGTCGTCGGCACGATGCGCGCCAGCAGCGCGTCGCGCTTGTCCGCGGTGCTGCGGCCCTTCTTCACCGCCGCATCGAGCAGGCCCTGCGAGTAGGCCTTGCCGCGCTCGGCGGCGTCCAGCGTCGTGTCGAGCAGCACGACGTCGATGCCGGCCCTGGCCGAGACGTACGCGATGCCCGCGCCCATCATGCCGGCACCGAGGATGCCGACCTTGCCGACCTTCGACGCCGGCAGTCCCCGGGGCCGCGACGCACCCTTCCTGATTGCGTTGAGCTGGTACCACAGCGTGCCGATCAGGTTGTGCGAGACGGCGCTCATCACGCACGCGGCGAAGTAGCGCGACTCGACGGCGCTGGCCGATTCGAAGTCGAGCAGCCCGCCCTCGAAGACGCTGCTCATGATGTGGCTGACCGCCGGGTAGTTGCCCCAGCTCTTGGCCGCCGCCATCGCCGGCGCCACCGCCAGCACCTGCGCCACCGCCGGGGCGCGCGAATCGCCGCCCGGGAAACGGAACTTCGGCCGGTCCCAGGGCTGCGTGGCCCTCGGGTTGGCCAGGCACCAGGCGCGCGCCTTGGCCAGCAGCTCGTCACGGTCGGTGGCGAGCTCGGTGACCAGCCCCATCGCCAGTGCCTGGGCCGGCGCGATGTCCTTGCCCTCGACCATCACCTGCAGAGCCGCCTGGATGCCCACCAGCCGCGGCAGCCGCACCGTGCCGCCGCCACCGGGCAGCAGGCCGAGCTTGACCTCGGGCTGGCCGAGCTTGATCCTGGGGTCGTCGACGACGAAACGGGCGTGGCAGGCCAGTGCGATCTCGAGCCCGCCGCCGAGCGCATGGCCGTTGATCGCCGCGACCACCGGCTTGCCGCAGCCTTCCATCCGGCGCAGCACCGCCTTCATCGCCATCGACGCGTCGAAGGCCGACTGCGCGTCGGGCAGGCGCGAGATGCGGTCGATATCGCCACCGGCGCAGAAGTCGGCCTTGCCCGAGGCGAGCACCAGGCCCTTGATGGTGGCGTCGCCGGCGAGCCGCTCGACGGCGTCGGCCAGCGGCTGCATCAGCTCGTCGTTGACGACGTTCATCGGCCGGCCGGGCAGGTTCATCGTCGCCACGGCGATGCCGTCGGCGCCGAGTTCGAACTGGATCGCGCTCATGCTCTGCTGCTCCGTCAGACACGTTCGATGATGGTGGCGATGCCCATGCCGCCGCCGACGCACAGCGTCGCGCACGCGGTGCCGAGGCCGCGCCGCTCGAGCTCGTCGAGCGCGGTGCCCAGGATCATGCAGCCGGTCGCACCGAGCGGATGCCCCATCGCGATCGCGCCGCCGTTGACGTTGACGCGATCGATGTCGATGTCGAGTTCACGCGCGCACTTCAGCGGCACCACCGCGAAGGCCTCGTTGATCTCCCACAGGTCGATGTCGCGCGGCTGCATGCCGGCCCTGGCCAGCGCCTTGCGGCACGCCGGCGCCGGCCCGGTCAGCATGATGGTCGGCTCCGATCCGATCACCGCCATGCTGCGGATGCGCCCGCGCGGCGTCAGCCCGGCCCTGGCGCCAGCCGCGCGCGATCCCAGCAGCATCAACGCTGCGCCATCGACGATGCCCGACGAGTTGCCGGCGTGGTGCACGTGATCGATGCGCTCGACGGTCGTGTACTTGCGCAGCGCGGTGGCGTCGAACCCCATCTGGCCCGCCAGCGTGAACGACGGCTCGAGCCTGGCCATCGCCTCGAGCGATGCGTTCGGGCGGATCGTCTCGTCCTCGGCCAGCAGCAGCAGGCCGGCAATGTCGTGCACCGGCACCACCGAACGCGCAAAGTACCCGGCCGCGCGCGCAGCGGCAGCACGCTGGTGCGAGCGCAGCGCGAAGGCGTCGACGTCGGCGCGGTTCCAGCCGCCCATCGTCGCGATCAGGTCGGCACCAATCCCCTGCGGCGCGAAGCCCAGCGCCAGATTCACGCGTGGGTCCATCGCCCAGGCGCCGCCGTCGCTGCCCATCGGCCAGCGGCTCATCGACTCGACCCCGCCGGCGGCCACCATGTCCTCCATGCCGCTCATGACCTTGGCCGCGGCGATATTCACCGCGTCCAGCCCTGAGGCGCAGAAGCGGCTCAGCGTGACACCGGCCACGTTCTGGGCCCAACCGGCGTCGAGCACCGCGGTGCGCGCGATGTCGGCACCCTGCTCGCCCACCGGCGTGACGCAGCCCAGCACGAGGTCATCGACCCGGCTGGTGTCGAGGTCGTTGCGCTGCTGCAGCGCCTGCAGCAGCGTACGCAGCAACCAAACCGGCGTGGCCTGGTGCAGGCCGCCGTCCTTCTTGCCCTTGCCACGCGGGGTGCGCAGGTGGTCGAAGATGAATGCGTCGGTCATCGATGTGTCCTTCGTGCTGGCCGGGGTTTGACGGGACGGCGCGGCGCCGCCACCGGACGCTCCGCTGCGCAGCGCCGCCGCTGCGCCGATGCCGCGCCGGACCGCAGCACCATCATCGCCTGGCGGCCAGCGCGCTGCGCACGCCGGCGTTGATGACGCGCAACTCGGCCAGCGTAGCGTCGATGTCGGCGCGCTTGCGCTCGAGCTCGGCGATCGCCTCGTCGGTGCGCCGCAGCACGTAGCTGAGCTGCTGCGAGCGGCCTTCGCCGCGCGCGCCGTACAGGTCGAGGAAGTGCTTGATCTCGGCCAGCGACGAGCCGATCGCCTTGGCGCGCAGGATCAGCGCGAGCCGGGCCCGGTCGCGCCGCGTGTAGACGCGCGCGCCGTTGAGGCGGTGCGGCTCGAGCAGGCCCTTGTCCTCGTAGAAGCGGACGGCACGCGGCGAGACGGCGTACTCCCGGCACAGCTCGGCAATGCCCCAGAGCTGGCCAATCAGCGCGCCGCTGCCTTCGTCGCGATGCGCAGCGACCGATCGTCGAGCGGCGGCCTGCGCGGTGGCCCGGGCCTTGAATCGGCCCACCACCGGCGCAGCGGCCCGCGCATCGGCGAGTGCATCGGAAGTCGCGCCGGCGACGCTGCGGCTGCGCGCCAGCGCCATCTAGACCACCCGCTGCAGCTTCAACGCCACCGCCATGTCGCCGCTGACCTTGAACTTGCCCATCATGAATCCGGTGGTCGGCTCGAGTTCGCCGCTGAGCAGGTCGGCCAGATTGGCCAGCGTGATGGCGACGGTGCAATCGACATCGCGGTCGAAGTTGTCCACGGTGTTGGGCGTGGCCTTGCCGTCTATCACGACGACGCCGTCGGCGCCGCAATCGAACTTGAGCAGCGCGCCCAGTCCGCTGTCGTCGCCGACCTTGGCGCGCAGCGTGGTGGTGGCGGTCTGAATGTCCATGAATTCTCCTTGTCGGTGCAGCACACGGCGTGCGGCGCTGCCCTCGCTGCAGCAGTCAGGCCGCATGCTAAGGGTCCGCGATGCCGCGGCCATCAGCACAATCACCTATACGAAATCATGTTGACGTATACGTCATGCATG